>NZ_PIZD01000066.1:7469-61302 GCF_010365615.1 Actinomyces sp. 565 | reverse complement strand
CGTCGGCGGGCCAACCCGCCGACGCCGCCCCTGCCTCAACCCTCAACCACGGCACGCGCATCCTCGCCCGAGCCTGAGTGGTGGCCGGCGTCCCGGTAGCGCGGGCGCATCAGGTTCTCCGGGCTGAGCAGCTCATCCAGCGTAGCCTCGTCCAGCAGCCCCATCTCCAGCACCACCTCGCGGACGTTGCGCCCGCTCCGGGCGCACTCACGTCCCACCAGGTCACCGTTGCGGTGACCAATCACCTCGTTCAAGTAGGTGACTATGCCGATGGAGTTCATGACGTTACGGCGGCACACCTCCGCATTGGCCTCAATACCTACCACGCACAGCTCCCTGAGCGTCACCAGGGCGTGACGCAGCAGCCGGATCGACTCGAAGCACGCCTGGGCGATCACGGGCTCCATGACGTTAAGCTGCAGCTGCCCGGCCTCGGCCGCCATCGTCACCGTCAGGTCGTTGCCGATCACCTTGAAGCAAACCTGGTTAACCACCTCGGGGATAACCGGGTTGACCTTCGCGGGCATGATCGAGGAGCCGGCCTGCCGCTCCGGGAGCCGGATCTCGGCCAGGCCCGCACGCGGCCCGGAGGACAGCAGCCGCAGGTCATTGCAGATCTTGGACAGCTTCACGGCCAGGCGCTTGATGGCGGCGTGCATGGAGACGTAGGCGCCGGTGTCACCGGTGGCCTCCAGCAGGTTGTGGGCACCGGTAACCCTCAGCCCGGTCACCTCACGCAGGTGGCGTACCACCGCCTGGCGGTATCCGGGTGGAGTGTTCAGGCCGGTGCCGATCGCCGTCGCCCCCAGGTTGACCTCCAGCAGCAGCGCCGAGTTGTTCATCAGCCGGGGGATCTCCTCGTCCAGTAGCTCCGCGAAGGCGCGGAACTCCGATCCCAGGCTCATGGGTACCGCGTCCTGCAACTGGGTGCGGCCCATCTTGAGCACGTCGGCGAACTCCTTGCCCTTGGCCAGCAGGGCGTCGATCAGGTCGCACAGGTCCATCTCCAGTCCGTTGACGGCACGGTAGACCCCCAGGCGGAACCCTGTGGGGTAGGCGTCATTGGTGGACTGGGACTTGTTGACGTGGTCATTGGGGTTGACGATGTCGTAGCGGCCCTTGGCGTAGCCCAGGTGCTCCAGGGCCAGGTTGGCGATCACCTCGTTGGTATTCATGTTGACGCTGGTACCCGCACCGCCCTGGAATACATCAATGGGGAACTGGTCCAGGCAGCGCCCCTCCACCAGCACCTGGTCACACGCCCAGGTGATCGCATCGGCGATCTGCGGACTTATGGTGCCCAGCTCCTTGTTGGTCAGGGCGGAGGCCTTCTTTACCTCCACCATGCCCCGCACGAACTCCTCCTGGTCGCCAACGGACTCCTTGGAGATGCGGAAGTTCTCGGTGGCGCGCAGGGTGTGAATCCCCCAGTACACGTCCAGGGGAACCTGGCGGGTACCGAGCAGGTCCTCCTCGGTGCGGGTTGCTGGTGAAGCCATGGCGTTTCCCTAACTCCGTGCCGCGATGCGCGGGCCGTCGTCAAGCCGGGCCGGTAGTGGAGTCGACGGCACCTCCCCCGGCCCGACCCTACCGAGGGTCATGGAATAACCACGCGATTGACACCCGTTAGAGGCTGCCGTCGAGGTACGGCGGTTCGCTTCCCGGCGTCGGCTCGCTAGCATCAGCACATGGACCAGCTCAGCGCCCCGTCGGTCACCGCTCTGCGGCAGGCGCAGAATACCCTCATCGAGCACTCCCTGGACCGCATCAGTGCGGCGCACCCGTGGTACAACACGCTGCCGGCCACATCCCGGGCGCAGATCCAGACGGTCGCCCGGCTGGGGGTGAGCATGTTCGTCGACTCGGTGGGCGAGCAGTCGGACGCAGCCGCCCCCTCGGAGATCTTCAACGTCGCCCCCGTGGCCCTGACCGGCACGGTCACGCTGGAGCAGACCCTGGAGCTGGTGCGCACCGTCGTCGACGTCGTGGAGGAGCAGGCCCCGGACGCGGTGCCGGCTGCCGATCATGATGCGGTCCGCTTCCATGTCCTGACCTTCGGCCGTGACGTCGGCTTCGCCGCGGCAAAGGTGTATGCCCGCGTGGCGGAGGCACGCGGCGCCTGGGACGCCCGCCTGGAGTCGGTCGCGGTGGACGCCATGCTGCACGACTCCTCCGAGGACGCGGCCACGCGCGCGAGCGCGGCCGGCTGGAGGGGCACCGGCCCCGTGATTGTGATCGTCGCCCGCACGACGCTCGATGCCCTGGCCGCATCGCGCCTGCGCCATGAATGCCGACAACACGTCAGCGACTGCCTGGTGTCCGTGCACGGCGACTCGGTGGTCGTGGTGCTCGGCGGCCAGGCGGAAAAGGAGACTGGGGACAGGGCCGCGCCCTCCCCGGAGGGTCTGGCCACCGCGGCCGACCGCATCGCCTCCAGCCTCGGCGGGGCCGTGGTCATCGGACCGGTGGTTTCAGGCGTGGCTCAGGCCGGCCGCTCGCTGCGCTCCGCGCTGGCGGGCCTGCGTGCCCTGCCCGGCTGGGCGGAGGCGCCCAACCCGGTACGCGCAGACGACCTGCTGCCCGAGCGGATGCTTGCGGGGGACCCCCTGGCCGCCGAGCAGATTCAGGTTCTGGTGACCGAGCCGCTGCGAGCCATGGGCGACCTATACGAGGAGACCGTCGCCACGTACCTGGCCCTTGGCCGGAGCCTGGAGATGACCGCACGTACCCTGTTCGTCCATGCCAACACCGTGCGCTACAGGCTGGGGCGAGTCAGCAAGCAGATCGGCTGGGACGCCACCGACGCCCGCGACGGCCTGGTCCTGCACCTGGCAGTCATTGTGGGCCGCCTGGCCACCGGAGAGGACGAACAGCCACCCTATGTGGGACAATAGTCCCACAACATAACGGGACTTCCCGCGCATGCAGGGCACCGCTACGCGCCCGTAGCGCCATCCTCCCGCTCTACTCAACCGCAGTTCAAACCCACATCACTGGTTTAGGAGTTCTCATGGCTGACGCGCCCACCGACGTCCTCGCCGTCGTTACCGAGATTGTCGCCGAGGAGGCCGGCGTCGATACCTCTCTGGTCACCCCGGCATCCCGCTTCGCCGACGACCTGGACATCGATTCCCTGGGCTTGCTTACGATCGCCACCCAGGTGGAGGAGCGCTTCGGGATCGCCCTGGATGACTCCCTCATCCCCACCCTCCCGACCGTAGAGGCCCTGGTGGAACTGGTCAGCAAGCGGCGGGCCTGAGCGGGATGCCACTGCCACCACCCGCATCCGGGCCCGGGGCACTGACCTCCCGCAGCATCGTCGTCACGGGCCTGGGAAGCACTAACCCGCTGGCCGGCGATGTACCCGGCACCTGGCGGGCGCTGCGTGCCGGCCACCCGGCAGTACGCGCACTGGCTACCGATTGGGCGGGCGAGCTGCCGGTGCAGATCGGTGCGCCGCTCGCCGTTGAGCCCGGCGAGACGCTCACCGCCAGGCAGCGGCGACGCCTGGACCGCTCCAGCCAGTGCGCGCTGGTGGCAGCCCAGGAGGCGTGGGCGCAGGCGGGCTCGCCGCAGGTGGACACCCAGCGGCTGGCAGTCTCCCTCTCCCCCGGGATAGGGCCGGTGCTTTCGGTAATGCAGGCCTGGGATGCCTTGCGCGAGCACGGCCCCAGGCGGGTGGCGCCGACGGCGATTCCCGCACTTATGCCCAATGCGCCAGCCGCAGCGGTGGGCCTGGAGCTGGGTGCGCGGGCCGGTGTGCACGCACCCGTGTCGGCATGCGCCTCCGGGGCGGAGGCGATTGCCTACGGTGCCGACCTGATCGCCCTGGGCAGGGCCGATGTGGTCCTAGCAGGTGGCACGGACGCAGCCCTGCACCCGATGGTGGTGGCGGCCTTCGCCGCCATGCGGGCACTGTCCGTCCGCAACCACGATCCCGCCACCGCATCCAGGCCCTTCGCGCCGGACCGCGACGGATTCGTGCTCGGGGAGGGCGCCGGCGTGCTGGTTCTGGAGGCCGCCGAGCATGCTGCGGCCCGCGGCGCCCAGCCCCTGGCCCGCCTTGCGGGCGCCGCCGTGACTGCCGACGGTTACGATCCGGTGCGCCCACAGCCCTCCGGCGAGCAGCAGGAGCGGGCGCTGCGAGAGGCACTGCGCCGCGGCGGCCTGCGGGCCGAGCAGGTCGGGCACGTCAACGCCCACGCCACTTCCACCCCCGCCGGTGACGCGGTGGAGGCTGCGGTGCTCGCGCGCAGCGTGCCGGCCGCAGGCGTGTCTGCCACGAAGTCTCTGACTGGGCATCTGCTCGGGGGAGCCGGCGGCCTGGAGGCCGTGCTGACGATTATGGCGCTACAGGAGCGGTGGCTGCCGCCGACGCTGCTGCCCGGCGGCGTCGACCCGGCCATTGCCGAACTCGGCCTGGACGTGGTGGGGCCGACCGGGCGAGACGCCCCCGGGCTGGAAGCGGCTGTGAGCACGTCGTTCGGCTTCGGCGGACACAACGTGGCGCTTGCCTTCACCCGCATCCCCGCCGCCCCTTCACCGAGTTCGGCTGAACTTACGTGCCGAGGCCGGTAGATACGGCTGTGGGCACCTGCGGCGAGGCGCCGGGCGGGCGATGAGTCAGCCGACTCGGTGCAGCCAGCGCACGGGCGCCCCGGCGCCGGCGTAGCGGAAGGGTTCGAGCTCGTCGTCCCAGGCCTGTCCGAGGGCCAGATCCAGCTGGCGACGCATGACCGCGGGCTGGTCGGAATGGGCCAGCGCTGCCCGCACCCGGTCCTCGGGGATTACCACGTTGCCGTGCACATCGATCTGGGCGTGGAAGATACCCAGGTCGGGGGTGTGCGACCAGCGCCCGCCGTCGTAACCGGGCGACGCCTCCTCAGTGACCTCGTAGCGGAGATTCGCCCACCCCCGCAGGGCGCTGGTGAGCTGGGCGCCGGTACCGACACGTCCCACCCAGCTGGTCTCGGCGCGCATCATCCCGGGTGCGGCAGGCTGGTCGGTCCACTCGAAGTGGACACGACTACCTAGCACCTCGGCCACCGCCCATTCAATGTGCGGGCACAGGGCGCGGGGCGCGGAGTGCACGAAAAGTACACCGCGGGTGTATGCACCGTTCACGGGGATCGCCTCCTGGTTGTTCCGAGATTCGTCTTCCCCAACGTTCTCGAATCATCCGGGCGCTCGACGTGACGCACGCGGCGTGCAGTCTCATGCTGCCAGAGCCGACGGCGCAATGCCAGCCGCCGGGCCGACCTCACCGGTTACTGAGACGTCTTGTCCGTCTCAGGTCGTGCCGACGGCGCGGCGGGCGCGGATCACGGCGATGTGGCCGACGATCTGCGCGTAGTAGTGGCGGGCGGTCTCCCAGGGGTCGTCCGCGAACAGGATGGTGTCCTCCTCGACGGGCACCAGCGCTTCCTCGGTGACGTCGATGCCGCGCTCGACGCACATCCTCAGCACGTCCGCGGCGCCGATGAACTGCTCACCGCCACGGAACTCGTCCAGCCTATTGCTACTGAGAGGAAGCCCGAGCTTGGGCAGCGCTTCCTCGAGGAGGAGCACGTACTCCTCCTCAATGCCGTCCTCACGGGTGATCTTCATGCCCACACAGGGATGCTAGCTTCGAGGCAAACCGCCCGCAGGCTTTCCAGCTTGCCTGCCCTCCCATCCTCACGCAGCAGGCGGCCATTTCACGGATCCCAGCCCGCGAACGACTTAGTGCGCTGCGTGGGCAGATCATGGCATACACGGCAGGAAGCGTGGCGCTACTGTCCTTCGTAGGCTCCCTGGCGGTGCTGGACGCCGAACGCGGAGCGCCGGGCCCCCATAACCGGCTCTTCGTGTTTGTGGGTGTGGGGGTTTGGGCTGGGGCTGTTGGTGTTGGTTGTGTTCTGGGGCCGGTCTGCCGAAGACGACCTCGTCAGCCCCAAAACGACCCGCTGCGCCCGGCCGAATACGACCTCGCCAGCCCCCAAACGACCCCCTGCGCCCGGCCGAGCACGACCTCATCAGCCCGAGAACGTCCCCCACGCGGCGAAAACGTCCTCGTGAGCCCCAGACCCTCCACGATGTGGAGGGTGTGGGGCGTATTAGGTCGTATTCGGCCAGCGTCGGGTACTCGGATACGACCTCGCACGCCCGACAACGACCTCGCCAGCCCCAAAACGCCCCCCCCTGCGCCCGGCCGAGCACGACCCCATCAACCCGAAAACGTCCCCCACGCGGCGAATACGACCTCATCCGCCCGAGAACGACCCTCGAGCACGATCGCCACACCACACTCCCCGCCCGCCGCGCCGCCGGGACAGGCGCCATCAACCACTCACCGAACCGCTGCCGAGCCACCGCGGTACTCCTCATGATTGGCGGCGTAGCGCTGATCGGTGTGGTGACCGCCACCCTCGCCTCCTGGATCATCTCCCTAGTCACAGAGGAGAACGCCGAGCAGGAGGCGGCTACACGTGCTCAGGTCGCAGACCTACGCGACCAGATCACTGCGCTATCCGAACGGGTCCAGCGCCTCACAGAGCCAACCGCCGCAATCGCGGGCGCCGCTGTAACCGAAGACGAAAAGAGCCCCACCCGCGAGGGCGAGGCCTATGCTCGGCTCCCGCGGTTGGACTCGAACCAACAACCCTCCGATTAACAGTCGGATGCTCTGCCATTGAGCTACGCGGGATCGCGTTTGACGCGGGTGGAACTTTAGCAAGCCGCGGGCACCGACGTCGAATCGGGCTCGCCTCGCGAATTGGCTTAATCGCGCCAGAAAATCAGTCTGTGGGAAGGCCCACACCGTCACGTGCCCGGCGTAGGAGTTCCTCCAAGGCGGCACGGTCGCCATCGTCGAGGCGCTCAGCCCTGCTCGGCGGCAGGTTCGAGGCCGTATACAGGCGTCCCCTGCTGTCCCGGCGAACGCTCACGGTGGCCTGCAGGCCACTGGGCAACTTCCCGGTGACCGAGTACACCAGAGCGGACTCGACTCTCTGCCGCAGCGCACGAGCGAAGGGCGCTATGTCAACCGACGCCGTCCCCTCCCCCTGCTTGATCTGCGCGGGCACCACCAGCACAAGGGGCGGCGAGTCATCACACCAGCTCAGTGTGAAGGTCGAGGAGTCCGCGTCCCACCGACCGTGCTCCACCTGGTGCCAGCCCCGGTGCACCTGCACGCCCTCCGGGCCCAGCAGCGTCAGAAAACGGGGCGTGGCCACCGCCCAGCGGGAACCGTCGTCGGCCAGTGGCACCGACCCGAGCACTCGCCCGTCTGCAGGTACCAGGCTTGCCAAGGACGGCGGCAGGCAGGCACGCCGACGCCGCAGGCGCCCGACAATGCCGTGCCCTGCCGCGGGGCGACCGGCAGCCTTGTTGAAGCGTGTCACGTTCCTCAGGCTAGACGATCAGGCCGAGTAAATCGCGAGTCCCCGGCGGCTTCACCCCGACAGACCTCCACAAACGACCGCGGCAGACCGTGTAGCCGCGGGGCGGGCGGCCTCAGGCACCGGGCCGACGCCGCGGCAGTGGCAGGCGGAACCCGCCCCGCTGCGCGCGGGGCAAGGCACAGGACGTGCGAAGATGGGCGCATGGCTTATCGCGACATCCGCATTATCGGCGACCCGGTGCTGCGCACCGTATGCGACCCGATCACCGACATTGACGATTCCATCAAGTCACTGGTGGAGGACCTGCTGGAGACCGTCGACGAGGACGGCCGGGCGGGCCTGGCCGCCAACCAGATCGGCGTTAGCCTGCGCGCCTTCTCCTGGAATATCGACGGCGAAATCGGCTACATCCTCAATCCGCAGATCGTGGAGCTCTCGGAGGACGAGTTCCAAGACGGCGAGGAGGGCTGCCTGTCTGTTCCCGGCCTGTGGTACCCGACCGAGCGTGCCTGGTACGCCCGTGCCGAGGGCATCGACCTGGACGGCAAGAAAGTGGTGGTCGAGGGCGAGGAGCTCATGGGACGCTGCATCCAGCACGAGTGCGACCACCTCGACGGCCACCTCTACCTGGACCGCCTGTCTCGCAAGAACCGGGCGAAGGCGATGCGGGAGCTGCGCGAACGCGGTCTGTGAGCCGGATCGTCCCGGATCACTCGCGGCGTCGGCAGCCGCGGGCGGCGCTGGAGCCCGTCACCCGGCTGCTGCGCGCAGCACCTTGCGGGCTCCAGCGCTCAGCCCTGTCGGGCCATCTGCATACGCCGGTTCTCCAGGCCCACGATCTCCTCAAACAGCTCCCGGTACCCGGCATCATTCGGATCCATGCGCCGCTGCCGCGAGCGCAGCTGCGTCAGCCGCCGATTGATTCCCGTGCGCGCCAGGGAGGACAGTATGCCCGCGGCGTAGCGCTCGAGTGCCTCCGAATCCGGCTCGGACTCCCGGTTGCCGCGTGGAGCCGGCAGCGGTAGCGGTGCGACGGCGAGCTCAGTCACCGCTGCGGCAACCGGCCCGATGGCGCCGGCACGAACCTGCTCAAGCCAGCGGGTGGTGGCTCGCTTGACCGCCTCCGCCGCCGCGAGCCCTGCCGCTTGCGCCTGCTGCACCAGACCATCGACCTCGGTGGCGCCACCGGCGGCCTCGATCGCCTCGAATACGGCACGGTGCACCGGTACGGAGAAGGCCACCGCGTTGATGTCGTCCGCCCCTACGCGCGCCGCGATCTGCGGCATCTGGACGATGACCTCCAAGGCGCGCCGCTCCAGTTTCTCCACCGGGTCGGTCACCGGGGGCAGTCCGGGCCGCTCGGCGGTAGGCGCGGTGAGGGAGTCGTCTCCCGGACCGTACTCTCCCGCGGCGCCGTCGGCCCGACCACCCGGCCGCATCCCCCGGCGTTCACTGGCGCGCACCGCGCCCACGGCCTCGGACTCCGGCAGGCCCAGCCAGCCCGCTAATCGGCGCGTGTACTCGCGCTTCAATGCCCGGTCCCGGATTCCGGCCACCACGGGCGCGGCAGAGCGCAGGCCCTGCACGCGCCCCTCGGCGGTGTCGAGGTTCAGGTTTGCCAGGGAGGCGCGGATCACGAACTCGAACAGCGGCACGCGCCGCCCGAGCAGTCGCGGGATGGCGTCCGGCCCCTCCTCCATGCGCAGGTCGCAGGGGTCCAGACCCCGCGGCTCTACGGCCACGAAGGTCTGGGCGGCAAAGTGCTGGTCCTCCCCGTAGGCGCGCAGGGCCGCCTTCTGGCCGGCGACGTCGCCGTCAAAGGTGAAGATGATCTCGCCGCCGCGGGCCCGGTTGCCGGCAATAACCCCGGCGGAGGGATCGGCAGCATCCCCCAGCAGGCGGCGCACGATGCGCACGTGGTCCGGCCCGAAGGCAGTGCCGCAGGTGGCCACCGCCGTGGGCACCCCGGACAGGTGCGCGGCCATCACGTCCGTGTATCCCTCGACCACCACGATCTGGTGGGCGCGGGCGATTTCGCTCTTGGCCAGGTCCAGCCCGTACAGGACCTGCCCCTTGTGGTAGATCGCGGTCTCCGGGGTGTTGAGGTATTTGGGGACGGTTTTGTCCGCATCTGACAGCCGCCGCCCGCCGAAGCCGACCGGCGCGCCGGTAACGTCGTGAATCGGCCATATCAGCCGGTCCCGGAACCGATCGTAGATGCGCCCGGAATTGCCGCGCCCACACAGCCCGGACTCGACCAGCTCACGCTCGGTGAAACCGTGCGAGCGGAGCATATTGGCAAGGTTGTCCCAACCGTCCGGGGCGTAGCCCACCCCGAAGTGGGCGGCGGCATTGCGGTCGAATCCCCGTCCGGTCAGGAAGTCGCGGCCCACCTGGGCGGCGGGGGTGGCCAGTTGCTCCTGGAACCAGGCCTCGGCCAAGCGGTTGGCCTCCAGCAGCCGCTGACGGGTGCCGGGCTCGACGCCGCGCTTGACGGTCCCGCCCTCCTCGTAGCGAAGCTGCACCCCCACGCGGCCGGCCAGGTACTCCACCGCCTCCGTGAAGGACAGGTGGTTGATCTTCTGCACGAAGTCGATCACGTCCCCGCCCTCACCGCAGCCGAAACAGTGCCACAGGCCAAGCTGCGGGCGCACGTTGAAAGATGGAGTGCGCTCGTCATGGAAGGGACACAGCCCCTTGAGAGAGCCCACTCCCCCGCTCTTGAGCGTGACGTGCTCGCCGACGACGTCCTCGATCCTGGCGCGCTCGCGCACCGCATCGATGTCCTCGCGCTTGATCAGACCCGCCATGACCCCATCCTAGGGGAGGGGACTGACGGCTATCGACGCGCTGTACCGGGCGGCGCGGGCCGCCCCGAGCCGACCCGCCGCCGGGCCCGTCCCCCAGTGGCGGCCGCGGACTCCGGTGCGGCCGACCCGGTGTGCGGCGTGCCGCATCCGGGACGCTGTCCGGGTACCGCTTTCATACGGCGGACAGCAGCCCGCAAAGACGGGCGTGCCAGGCCTGTGCCGAGGTGTCGGTCAGGGAGGCGATCTGGTCCACAACGGCCCGGAGCCGTCCGGCGTCGTCGTCGGCCTCCTTCCAGGCCGCGGCGAATACGGGCTCCAGGTGGGCGCCCTTGCTTTCAAGCAGGGCGTCGGCGAGATCGAACAGCTCGGTGCGCTGGCGCAGGTAGACGGGTTCGTGCTCGCGGGGCGCCATTACGTAACGCACCGCAGCACCCTTGAGAACCAGGATCTCGGCTGCGGTCTCTTCGGGGATCACCAGGTCGGCGTCGTAGCGGGTCAGGGGCCCCTCTCCGAATACCTCCCGGGTAGCGCCGGCCACGGCCGATACGAAGCGCCCGATCAGCTCGCTGGTGAGATTCTTCAGCTGCGCCGCATCCGCCAGCGCCCCGGTGTAGGCGCGGATCCAGAACGCCTGCGCGGCCAGCCGCTCCCAGGCGGCGCCCAGGGCGTCGGCGCTTACGCCCCCGCCGTACCAGGAGCGGGTGGCCTCTATCACAGTGGCTACCTCGTCGTCGTCGACGAGCCGGGCAGGATCCATTTTGAACAGGGCGATGGCGTCCTCCACGTCGTGGACCGAGTAGCCGACGTCGTCGGAGAAGTCCATGATCTGCGCCTCCAGGCAGCGCCGGTGAGCCGGCGCACCGGCGCGCATCCACGCGAAGATCTCCCGATCCTCCGCGTAGCAGCAGTACTTGACCGCGGACCGGCCGTCTGGGCCACCCGGGCCCTCGCCCTTCGCCCAGGGATACTTCGCGACGGCGTCCAGGCTGGCGCGGGTGAGGTTCATGCCCACGCCCCGCCCGCCCGCACCCAGGGTCTTGGGCTCCAGCCGGGTGAGGATGCGGAATGTCTGGGCGTTGCCCTCGAAGCCGCCGATGGACTGCGCCACCGCGTTCAGGGCCTGCTCACCGTTGTGCCCGTAGGGTGGGTGCCCCAGGTCGTGTGACAGGCAGGCCGCATCCACGACGTCGGGATCGCAGCCCAGCGCCTGGCCGAGTGCCCGTCCCACCTGCGCCACCTCCAGGGAGTGAGTCAGGCGGGTACGCACGAAGTCGTCCGCTGACGGACCCAGCACCTGGGTCTTTGCTCCCAGCCGCCGCAGCGCAGAGGAGTGCAGCACTCTGGCGCGGTCACGCTCGAAGGGAGTGCGCTGGGGGTTCTTGGCCGGCTCGGGCACGAACCGCGCCACATCAGCGGCCCCGTAGCCGACCAGGTCGCCGGTTCCCTCACCCATAGCGCCGCCCGCCCCGGGTGCGGGAACGGCAGGAGAATGCTGATGTGAGATGGACATGAGTCCAACGTATCGCAGCGCGTGGCAGCAGCGACCCTGACCGCGGGTTACTATGAGTCACGCTGTAGCCCAACGGGTTAGCAGGATTGTCTCGTCACCGGGTCGGGCCCCAGGCCAAGCGCAGGTTCGGTGAGGTCCGAGGACCGGGTAGATCCCGGCGGAAGGGAGCCGGTTGCCGTGACCACCACGACGACGCTCGTCCACCGCGCATACACCGGCCCGGGCCAGTGGTGGCGCGACAGGCTCGTCTACGAGATCCCGTCTCCCGAGCTGGGGGCGGAAGCCCTGGACGGAGTGTGCGGCATCTTCGAGCACGTCGTCGGCCTGGGCTTCGGCGTCATCCTGCTACGCCCCTCACAGCTGGACGTGAGCACTGACCTGGCGGCATTCCAAAGCCTCGCCCAGCGCGCGCACGAGCTGGGCCTGCGCGTCATCGTGCGAATCTCGGGCGCCCTGCGCCCGGTCACTTGCGGTATCGCAGGCCAGGACAATCCGATCGTCATGGGCCAGGAGCGGGACCACGAGGGCCTGGTCGAGCGCGCGGAGAGCTTCCTCGCTGCGGGCGCGGACGGCGTCGACTTGGGCATTATCATCCCGCCCGATCTGTGGGATCAGTCGGACCTGAAGAGCCTGAGCCAGTACTTCTCGCAGATGCAGTCCCTGCTGGCCGAGTACGTCCCGGAGGGCACGCTGGGCGCGGACGTGTCGGCCAGCTACCCCGATGCGCTGCGCCATCACCTGCAGGACGACTGGCTGCACCACCTGCGCGACGACCGCCTCACGCTCGCAAGCTGGGATCCGGAGTCCCTCACCCGGGCCCTGACCCAGTCGCTTGCCGAGCACGACCGCTTCGGCGCTCCCCCAGCCTGGCGGTACCTACCCGGCTACTGGCTGGAGCACGGCGCCACCCCGGGAGGAGGCCGCGCCTGGTTCGAGACTGCCTCCGCGCAGGAGGTGTACCGGCGTGCACTGGCCCTGCAGGCTCTGGTGCTGGCGCTGCCCGGCACCGTGTACCTCCGCCAGGGCGACGAGGTCGGGCTGCTGGATGCCGATAAGCCCGCGGATCCTCTGGAGCTGGCTAGAATCGTGGGCGAGCGCGCCGCGGCGCAGGGGTCTCAGTTCGGCTCGCCACTGGCAACCGTGCGTCACGCCACGTATGTGCGTCACGAGCACCATCTGGCCGGCGCCCCCTTCGCATTCGTAAAGGGCCTGGACTGGTGCCCCCGTGATGTGCTGGCCGTGCTGGCCCGGGACGTGCTCGTTCTGGTCAACACCTCGCAGCGGCCGATCATCCTGCCGGAGCACGCCGAGGTCCTGCTGTCCTCCGGGCCGCTCGAGCAGGACAGCGGCGCTCTGGTGGTTCCACCCACAATCACGGTCTGGACTGCCGCCGAGACTGTTGCTTAGGGCACTTTTTTGCAACAACCTTTCAGGACTCCCCCTCCGTCTTGCAAGACTTGCAGTGGTGCGTTACATTTTTGCGCGTCATCCCATCAACTCCATTCAGGTTCGAAGGAGAATCACGGTGTCCCTCAATCGCCGGTCGTTCCTCTCTATGACCGCCATCGCCACCACCCTGGCCGCCGCTGCCGCTTGTGGCTCCAACGACGCCTCCACGGCCACGGCCACGGCCTCGGACGCCCCGGACGGGGCGACCGCGGAGTCCACCGACGAGCAGGTCGTGCGCGATGCCAACGCCGACCTGGTCATCTGGACCGACGAGGTCAAGGCGGGCGCGCTCAAGGACATCGCCCAGAAGTGGGGCGACGAACAGGACATCACCGTGGCGGTGCAAACAGTCGCCAACGACGAATTGCAATCCAACTTCATCGCCGCCAACTCGGCCGGCAACGGCCCGGACATGATCGTGGCAGCACACGACTGGATCGGCAACCTGGTCCAGAATGGCGCCATCTCCCCCATTACCCTCGACTCCGCCGCCGAGTCCAACTACAGCCAGGTCGCGCTGGACGCCGTGACCTACGACGGGCAGTACTACGGCGTGCCGTACTGTGTGGAGACGCTGGGCCTGTTCGTCAATAAGGACCTCACCGACGTCACCGAGCCCGCCACCATCGAGGAGCTCGTCGAGGCCGGACAGGCCTCCGGCGCCGACGTGGTGCTCTCCCTGCCCGTGGGCGAGGCCGGCGATGCTTATCACATGGAGCCGCTGTACACCTCCGGCGGCGGCTACCTGTTCGGCACCAAGAGCGACGGCTCCCTGGACGCCACCGACGTCGGCGTCGGCGGCGAGGGCTCCATCGCCGCCGCTGAGAAGATCGGCGGGCTGGGCGAGCAGGGCGTGCTCACCACCTCCGTCACCAGTGACAACGCCATCTCCCTGTTCACCGAGGGCAAGGCCGCCTACCTGATTTCCGGCCCCTGGGCACTGGGCGACATCAACACCGCCGGCATCAACTTCGAGCTGTCCAAGATCCCCGGCTTCGAGGGCATGGACGACGCCCGTCCCTTCGCCGGTGTCAATGCCTTCTACGTGGCCGCCGCCGGCGCCAACAAGGCCTTCGCACAGACCTTCGTGGCCGACGTCGCCAGGGACTCCACCATCGCCGAGGCCATGTACGCTATCAACCCGCTGCCGCCGGTCCAGGAGGACCTGGCCAGCAAGCTGGAGTCGAGCGACGCCAACATGGTCAAGTTCATGGACTTCGCGGAGAACGCCGATCCGATGCCGGCCATCCCCGAGATGTCCGCCGTCTGGGGCCCGCTGGGCATGGCCGAGGCCAACATCGTCGATGGTTCGGAGCCCGAGTCCACCATGACCAGCGCCGGAGACGAGATCCGTTCCACGCTCGGACTGTAAACCGCGGTCGAGGGCCGGCGGCCCTCACCATGACCGAGTATCCCGGCCGTCGCCCGTAAGCGACCGACAGCCCCTGGCCTGCACCGACCGCCCCAGGCGGTTGTCCCCTCGCCCTGCCCGTTTCGCCCATCTTCATTACTGCTTACGCCTGTCTTTTCTTTTCAGCCTCTTTCAGCATTGTGAAAGGTCCTTCGACGATGACGTCCACAACCGCCCACAAACGCGGCGCCCACAGCGCCGCTGCAGGCGCGGATGACCCCGAATCCTCCCGTCGCACGACGCGAGAGCGGACCACGACAATCCGCTCCGTGCTCGGACGGGTGCTCGTCCTCGGCGCCGCCCTGGCCCTAGCCGCCTACCTGGTACCGCTGCTCATCGCCTCCCAGATGTGGCTATGGCTGTTCATCGTGGTGGCAGCCACCATCGCCATCTTCATGCTGTACTCCACCCACCGGTTCATCCCGGGCAAGTATTTCTTCCCCGGCACCTTCTTCCTGGCGGTCTTCCTGATCGTCCCGATCGTGATGACGATCCAGACCGCCTTCACAAACTTCGGTGACGGATTCCGCGGCACGAAGGAGGACGCCATCACCACCATCACCAACAACTCCGTCATCCAGGCCGCCGACTCCCCGCTGTACAACCTGTCGGTGGCCACCACCGGTAGTGCCGAGGAGGGCCCCTTCACCCTGTTCCTGGTGGACACCGAAACCGACGAGGTGCTTTACGGGGCCGACGGCGAGACGGTCCAGCCCGCCAGCGGCGTGGACCTGACGGTCACGGATGGCTTCGTCACCGCCGCCGACGGCTACACCATCCTGACCGGCAAGCAGATCAACACCGCCTACGACACCATCTCCAACCTGACCCTGTCGGTATCCGACACCAGCGCCATCAAAGTTCAGGGCGTGCGTTCCGCCTTCGAAGGCACCAAGACGATGGTGTACGACGAAGAGGCCGACTCGATCACGAATGTCCAAACGGGCGACGTCTACACGGTGCAGAAGATCGGCAACTCCGACTATTTCGTCAACGCCAACGGCGACAAGCTCGCCCAGTCCTGGAAGCAGAACATCGGCCTGGCCAACTTCCAGCGGCTCTTCGGCAATCAGAGCCTGCTCAAGCAGCTGGGCGGCGCCTTCGCCTGGACCCTGATCTTCGCCGGCGGCTCCATGCTGCTGACCTTCCTGCTCGGCTACTTCCTGGCACTCACCCTCAATGACGACCGCATCCGCGGCAAGAAGCTGTACCGCTCCTTCCTGCTGCTTCCGTACGCAGTGCCCGGCTTCATCTCACTGCTGATCTGGTCCAACTTCTACAACCGCGACTTCGGCCTCATCAACGAGATGCTGAACCTGCACATCAACTGGCTGGGAGACCCGAACTGGGCGAAGGTCGCGGTGCTGCTGACCAACTTGTGGATGGGCTTCCCCTACATGTTCATCGTCTGCACCGGCGCGCTGCAGTCAATCCCCGATGACCTGAAGGAGGCGGCCCGCATTGACGGGGCCTCCGGCTGGCAGACGACCACCCGGGTGATTACCCCACTGCTGCTGGTCTCGGTGGCGCCCCTGCTGGTGAGCACCTTCGCCTTCAACTTCAACAACTTCAACGCCATCCAGCTGCTCACCGAGGGCGGTCCCTTCGCCGCCGGCGAGTACACACGCGGCGGTACGGACATCCTCATCTCGATGGTCTACCGCATAGCCTTCGGCGGGTCGGGGGCCGACTACGGCTTCGCCTCGGCCGTCTCCGTCATCCTGTTCGTCATCACCGGCGTCCTGGCCGCGGCGCAGTTCACTGCAACCCGCCGCCTCGAGGACATCAACTGAGCGCGCCGGAAGGGACTGATTGAAAATGACTGAAGCGAAAACCGCTGCTACTCGCGCGGCCTCCCGTTCCGCCGCTTCCCCGGAAGCGGAGCCGAAACAGAACCGGATGCCTTTCGGCCGGTGGTTCCGGGAGATCGGCTGGCGTCACGTCGTCGGCGTGCTGGCGCTCGTATTCGCCGCCTTCCCGATCCTGTACGTCATCTCCGCATCCCTGAACCCCCTAGGGACCGTGGCCTCCACCTCGCTGATTCCCACCCGGGTCAGCCTGGTCAACTACCAGACGCTGCTCAGCGGCGACAAGGGCCCGTTCACGCGCTGGTACCTGAACACCATGATCGTGTGCGCGGTCGTGGCCGCAGCGCAGATCTTCTTCTCCGTGCTGGCCGCTTACGCCTTCAGCCGCTTCCGCTTCAAGGGGCGCCGCGGCGGCCTGCTGGCCCTGCTGCTGATCATGATGTTCCCCACCACGCTGTCGATGATCGCCATCTACAACATGATCTCCGGCATCGGGGACGTGCTGCCCGCCATCGGCTTGAACACACTGCTGGGCTACTGCTTGGCGCTCATGGGCGGCGCCCTGGGCCAGGTATGGCTGATCAAGGGCACCTTCGACACGATTCCCAAGGAGCTCGACGAGGCCGCCATCCTCGACGGCTGCACCCACTGGCAGGTCTTCTACCGGATTCTGCTGCCCTCCTTGAAGCCGATCCTGGCAACCACCTTCCTGCTGGCCTTCATCGGCATCATCTCCGAGTTCCTGCTGGGCTCGATCTTCCTGACCGACAACTCCAAGAAGACCCTCGCCGTCGGCCTGTACGGCATGCTCTCCGGCGACCGCTCTAACAACCTCGGCATCTTCGCCGCCGGCTCGGTCATGACCATGGTGCCGGTGATCGCCCTGTTCCAGTACCTGCAGAAGTACATCGTCGGCGGCGCGACCGCCGGAGCTGTCAAGGGCTGACCCGCTACGCCCGTGAGGAACAATCCAAGAACTGATCGATGACCTGTCCGAACACCACGCACTATTTGAGTCAGCCGCACCACGACACCGGGCCGGCCTATCTGCTGGGTACGCGCCGCCCCGGAGCCCAGCTCACCGCCAGGTTGTGGGTGCCCGCGCCCTGGGACCCCGAGCGCATCGTCCTGCGCCAGGTAGTCGACGGTGAGCCCGCCCTGTCCAACGCCCAGCTAGTGGCCCGCACCGACGCCGGGTCCTGGTGGGAGGCACCCGTCCGGCTCGTCAACCCCACCAACCGCTACCGGTTCCTGCTGCTGACGCCGGACTCCGACCACCCCTACGTCTGGTTCCACGCCGCTGGCCTATCCGACCACGACGTTCCCGACGCCACGGACTTCCGGGTCCTGGCCGACGACGACGCGCCCGACTGGGTGCTCGATGCCGTGTGCTATCAGATCTTCCCGGACCGCTTCTGCGCCCACACCGCGCCGCATGAGCGCACCGCTCCCGCCTGGGCGCAGCCCCACGCGTGGCTCGCCGAGCCCCCGCTGGCGGGAGATCCCAGCGCGGCAGCCTGGTACGGAGGAGATCTGGACGGCATCGCCGACCACCTGGACTACTTACAAGACCTGGGCGTCAACACTGTCTACCTGACCCCGGTCTTCCCGGCGGGATCCGTGCACCGATACGACTCCACCAGTTTCGACCGCGTGGATGACCTCCTGGGCGGCGACGCGGCACTGGCCCGGCTGACTCGGGCGCTGCACGAACGCGGCATGCGCCTGGTGCTCGACCTGACCACCAACCACACGGGTGTCACCCATGACTGGTTCCGGCGGGCCGTCACCGATGCCGAATCCCTCGAGGCCGGCTTCTACTCCTTCGACCACTATCCCGACCAGTACTCGACCTGGATGAATGTGGAGTCGATGCCCAAGCTCGACCACCGCAGCCAGGCCATGCGCGACCGGCTGGTGCGGGGTCCTGAATCGGTGACGGCACGCTGGCTGCGCCCGCCGTACAACGCCGACGGTTGGCGCACGGACGTCGCAAATATGACCGGCCGGGCCGGCCTGGTGGACCTGGCCCACCAGGCAGCAACGGACATGCGCGCCACCATGCGGCAGGTGCAGGCGGACACCGGGCGCGAGCTGTGGCTGGTGGCCGAGCACGGGTACGACGCCTCCGGTGATCTAACCGGATCCGGCTGGCAAGGCACGATGAACTACCACGGCTTCACCCGGCCACTGTGGTCCTGGCTGGCCGCCCCCGATCCTGCCGACGGCCTGAATTGGCTGGGTATCCCCACCGGCATCCCGCGCCTGAAGGGCGGACCGGTCGCCCGCGGGGTGCGTGAGTACACCGCGCATATGCCGGCCACATCCATAACCCATTCGATGAACTTGCTCGGCTCGCACGACACGCCGCGTATCCGCACCGTCGTCGGCTCCCGGGAGGCACAGCTGGTGGCGGCAACCGCCCTGTTCACCGTACCGGGGGTGCCAACCGTGTTCTCGGGAGACGAGCTCGGAGCCACGGGCCGCACCGGAGAGCACTCCCGCACCACCATGCCGTGGGCCGCTCCGCCTGGTGCCGAGGCCACCGACGAGCTCGGCCCGGCCGGGGCGTGGGGTCCGGTGGACCGCATCGTCCTGGAACGCTACCGGCACCTGGGACGGCTGCACCAGAAGCTGCCCGCGCTACGACGCGGGGGTATGCGTTGGGTGCACGCCGACGACGACCTGCTGGTATGGCTGCGTACTCATCCGGACGGCGACGTGCTGGTGGCAGTTGCGCGGGCGGGCACCGCCGCGGTGGACCTGCCGCTGTCCTGCCTACCGGCCGGAGCGGTGGATGAGGTGTATTCGATGGATGGCGTAGGCGTATCCGTGCTCGGCGATGCGGGCGGCCACCTGACCGTGAGCCCCACCGGGCCCGGATCGGCCGTGGTCGTGCTGAGGCCGGCGCTTCCGGGCACTGAAAAGGTCTGCACCCACTAGGCGCGATATGCATGGCTCGTCTCAACCCGTACCGAGTACCGCCGGGTGGCGGCAATATCAGTTGGTTTCCCCTTAGGATGGGTATCGTGCAACAGCGCATCACCCTCGCCGACATCGCCGAGCAGGCGGGCGTGTCCACGGCGACCGTGTCCCGTGTCCTGAACGGCAAGTCGAACGTGGCCGAAGCGACCCGACGTCAGGTGCTGGTCGCCCTCGACCTGCTGGGCTACGAGCGCCCGGAGTCTCTCCGCCAGACCTCAAAGGGGCTGGTGGGGCTGATCGTCCCCGAGCTAACCAACCCGATCTTCCCGCTGTACGCCCAGGAGATCGAGCAGCTGCTCGCCCCCAGCGGGCACACCCCGCTGCTGTGCACCCAGACGCCGGGCGGCACCAGCGAGGACGAGTACATTGAGATGCTCGTGGATCGGGGGGTGGCCGGCATCATCTTTGTGTCCGGCCGCCACTCCGACACCGGCGGCGACGTCACCCGCTACCAGCGGCTGCGGGACCGCGGTGTGCCCCTGGTAACCGTCAATGGCAACGCCTCCACCATTAAGGTGCCCGGATTCGCCACCGACGATCGGGCCGCGGCCCGCATGGCGGTAGACCACCTGGCCAGCCTGGGCCACACCCGCATCGGCCTGGCGACCGGACCCGGGCGGATGGTGCCCGCACAGCGCAAGACCGCCGGCTACGAGGACGGTATACGCGCCAACCTGCCCGACCAGCCGCTGCGCATTGTGGAGACGCTGTACACCTACGAGGGAGGTGCCAGCGCCGCCGGCAGACTGCTGGAGCAGGACTGTACCGGGATCATATGCGGCTCGGACATCATGGCGCTCGGCGTCATCTCCGGGGTACGCGCCGCAGGCAAGAGCGTCCCGCAGGACGTGTCCGTCATCGGCTACGACGACTCCCCCCTGATCCCCATGATGAACCCCCCGCTGACTACCGTGCGCCAGCCCGTCGCCGCGATCTGCCGGGCGGCGGTAACCACGCTGCTGTCCGCGATCGCCGGCGAGCATCAGGCCGACACGGAGCTGCTGTTCAAGCCCGACCTGATCGTGCGCGGCTCCACGGCCCCGGCCCCGCACACCATGGTCTCCTGACCTGGTCTCCTGACCTGGTCTCCTGACCCGGCCTCACCCAGCTCCCACAACCCAGCCCCACCTCGCCGAGGTCGGTAGATCTTACGTACCGAGGTCGGTCGATATGGCAGGCGATGTGAGTGCGTCAACGCGACCAGGTGCGGGCCAACCGCTCGCCGACGGCGGCCAGGCGCTCGCGCAGGGAGGACGGGGCGCCGCCATTCCAGGCCTCCCGCTGAGCTACGCCGGGTGCCTGAAGGGGGTATGCGGATACCACGCCCGCCTCCGCGAGCTCTCCGCGCGGCACGGCCAGGCGGCCCGCGACCAGCACCGTAGGCAGTGCCAGGTCTCCGGCCGCCCCACCGACCACCGCAACCACAGAGTCGGCAAGCACGTCGAATAGCTCTCCGGCTGCTGTCACAACCAGATCCTGGCCGGCCACCGCCTCCTCCAGCCCCAGTAGCCGTGACATGACCCGCGCGCCCGGCAGTGCACGCGCGCCAAGGGCACGCAGGACCAGTGCCGCTCCCCCGCCAGCGCCAGTGCCCCGAGCCGTGACCGACAGGTCTGTCCCACCGCCGCCCGCAACCGGCAGCAGGCCGCCACGCAGCGAGCCGGCCTGCTCAGCGATTCGCGCCGCGGCCGCGCAGGCGCTCAGGTTCAGCTCCTGTGCGCTTTGCCCGCTCATCGCGCTTACCTCACTCAGTGCCTGGCCGGCACCCCCGACGCCTCCCAGCGGTGTGTCATCGGCCAGGGCGAGTACCAGCTCCCGGCCCGCCATCAGAGCGCGGGCCCGCATCACCCCGCCCAGGCCCTCAAGGGCTCCCGCCCCGCCGTCGTGCACTGCGGTTGCGGCTAGTGTCACCACGAGCGTGTCACCGCGCTCCGTAAGCCGCAAGGCCGCGGCCAGGACCTGCCCGAGCCCCGTCGTCGTCCCGGACTGCGCCTCGCGCGCGGCCAGCTCGCGGTCGGCAGGCAGGGCCAGCAGCCGGGCAGCGTCAAGCAGCCAGGTGGCACCGTTTCGGCGATGGCCATCCACCGGTTCTGGAGTGGCCAGCCTCACCAGGTCGGTCTCCCGGACCTGCCCGAGTGGCCCCGGTGCGTGCAGGACACGCCTGGAGGCTATCCGCTCCCCAGTGACGCACTGAGCGGTACCCGGGCCGCCGTCGGGCAGCGGCAGGAGGGTCAGGGCGTCGGCGGGCCGCGCCTGCGCCCAACCCGCCGCTATCGCCTGCGCGACGGCGTCGGCGCCCAGGCCCAGCTCGGGCGCGACCAGGGGAACGCCACCGGGCTCTGGAAACATGGGGCCCGGCGCCAGGAGCACTCGCATGGGGCTAGTCCTCACCGTGTCTCTGGGTGTCTGTGGGTGTATCCGGGGGTCGCTCCCGAGGCTTGCCTCAGGAGTCCGTCTCGGGCGAGATCACGCCGCCAAGCCGGGCCAGCAGCAGCGTCTCCGCCACCACGATGCGCTCCAGGTCACCCAGGTGCATCGACTCATCTTCGCTGTGGGCGCGGGTGTCCGGGTCCTCGATCCCGGTCACCAGGACCTGCGCGTGGGGGAAGGTCTCCTTCAGGGTGGCAATGAACGGGATGGAGCCGCCCTGGCCGATGCTGACCGCCTCCGTACCGAAGGCCTCGGTGAGCGCCCAGTGGGCGGCCCTCCCCGCAGGCGTGTCAGCGGTGCTGTCAAAGGCGGGGCCCATTTCCCCGGCACTGACGGTGACCCGCGCGCCAAAGGGGGCATGCGCCTGGAGGTGGGTCGTCAGGGCCGCGAGTGCGGCGGCCGGGTCCTGACCGGGAGCAATACGCAGGGACAGGCGCGCGGTGCAGGTGGGGGCCAGCACATTGCCCGCCACCGGCAGGGAAGTCACGTCCATGCCGATGACGGCCAGCGCGGGCTTGGTCCACAGCCGGGCGGTCAGGTCCCCGGTGCCGACCAGGGCCACACCGTCCAGGACGCCGGCGTCGGCACGGAAGTCGGACTCGGAGTACTCCGGGGAGCCGGGCGCAGCCAGGGGGCGAGAAACCAGCCCATCGACCGCGACGTCTCCGTGCTCGTCGTGCAGGGTGGCGATCAGTCGGCACATGGCGGTGACGGCGTCGATCACCGGCCCCCCATACTGGCCGGAGTGCAGTGCATGATCAAGCACGGCCAGGTGCACATCCACTTGCACCACTCCGCGCAGAGAGGTGGTCAGTGCCGGCACCCCCACCCGCCAGTTGGAGGAGTCGGCCACCACGATGACGTCCGCGTCCAGCTGCTCCCGATAGGTGCTCAGGAAGTTCTCGAAGGAGGGAGAGCCGATCTCCTCCTCCCCCTCAATGAACGCGGTCACCGAGCAGGGCAGTTCGCCGTTGTTCAACTCAGCCAGCAGCCTCAGCGCGTGCACATGTGCGATCACGCCGGCGCCGTCATCGGCGGCGCCCCGTCCGAACAGCCGCTCACCGCGCCGCTGTGCGGCAAAGGGATCTGCTTGCCGCCACTTATCGGGATTGCCCACGGGCTGGACGTCGTGGTGGGCGTACAGCAGCACCCGGGGGGAGCCGCTCGGCCCCTCCCGGTGGGCAAGCACGGCGGGGCGGCCGGGGCCCTGCGGACCCTGGACCGAAAGGACGTTCGCCTCCATTCCGGCGTCGCTCAGCAGCGCAGCCACGTGGTCGGCGGAGCGTCTGACCTGCGCCGGGTCGTGCCCAGCGGCAGAGACTGAGGGGATGGCCACCAGATCCGTCAGGTCGGCGACGACCCGCTCGAAGGAGTCATGGACGGCGGTGTGCACGGCGCGGGCGGTAATCATGAGTTGCAGGGTAGCGCGCTCCAGCCGCTACCCTGTTGCCCGTGAGTCTGTTAGAGAAGCTGCCCTTCGGCAGACGCGACCGGGCCGACGCCCGTGCGTCCGACGCACCGGCCGCACCCGCTAAGAAGTCCGGCAAGGGCCGCCCCACCCCCAAGCGCAAGGACGCGCAGGCACGAAATCTGCACCCGATCGTGCCCGCTGACCGCAAGGCCGCCAAGCGGGAGGCGCGCGCGAAGCAGGATGAGGCCTGGGAGCGGCAGCGCCAGGCCATGCAGACCGGGGACGAGCGCTACCTGCCGCCGCGTGACAAGGGTCCGATCAAGCGGTACATCCGCGACTACGTTGACGCCCGCTACTGCCTGGGCGAGTGGTTCATGCCGCTGACCCTGTTGCTGCTGATCGTGTTCATAGGCTTCTCCTCCCAGCAGACCCTGATCAGCTACTACTTCATGCTGGCGATCTACCTGTACCTGTTCATCGCGATCGGGGATGCGGTGGTCTGCTGGCGGCAGCTGCGACGGCGCCTGTACGCGAAGTTCGGCCGGGACAAGGTCCAGGAGCAGGGCACGATCTTCTGGTACGTCTTCTCCCGGTGCTTCAACCTGCGCCGCTGGCGCCAGCCCGCTCCCCAGGTCGCCCGCAGGCAGTACCCCGACTGAGCCGACGGGCCCGCCCTCCCAGCCGGGACTGGTAGAGGCCGGGCACCGGTCGCGGCACAACACATGTGCTGCGGCCGTCGGCACCGGGAAAGTGCGTGTTCGCCGTACCAATAGTTGTGCCACACTACTTCTCGCGCGATAGGCTGTGACCATGGTCGCATACCGTCATCTCGGCAATTCCGGACTCAAGATCACCGAAATCACCTACGGCAACTGGCTCACCCACGGCTCCCAGGTGGAGGCGGACACCGCAATTGAATGCGTGCGCACCGCACTCGACCTGGGCATCACCAGCTTCGACACCGCGGATGTGTACGCCAATACTGTGGCAGAGGAGGTGCTGGGCCAGGCGTTGAAGGGGCAGCGCCGCGAGTCCCTGGAGATCTTCACCAAGGTTTACTGGCCCGTCGGCCCCAAGGGCCCCAATGACGTAGGCCTGTCCCGCAAGCACATCATGGAGGGCATCGACGGCTCGCTGCGGCGCCTGGGCATGGATTACGTCGACCTCTACCAGGCGCACCGCTACGACTACGCCACCCCGCTGGAGGAGACCATGCAGGCCTTCGCGGATGTGGTGCGCGCCGGCAAAGCCCTGTACATCGGCGTCTCGGAGTGGACCGCCGAGCAGATCCGGGCCGGCCAGGAGCTCGCCACCCAAATGGGCTTCCGCCTGGTGTCCAACCAGCCGCAGTACTCCGCCCTGTGGCGCGTCATCGAGGAAAAGGTAGTGCCGACCTCAACCGAGCTCGGCATGGGCCAGATCGTCTGGTCGCCGATGGCCGAGGGAGTCCTGTCCGGTAAGTACCTGCCCGGGCAGCAGCCGCCGGCCGGCTCGCGCGCCACCGACGAGAAGGGCGGCAAGCAGATGATCAGCCGCTGGATGCGCGACGACGTGCTCACCGCCGTCCAGAAGCTGAAGCCTATTGCCGACGACGCCGGACTGTCCATGCCGCAGCTGGCCATCGCCTGGGTACTGCAGCACGACTTCATCTCCGCGGCGCTGGTGGGAGCCTCGCGCCCGGAGCAGCTCGTAGAGAACGTCAAGGCCTCCGGTGTGAAGCTGGGTGAGGACGTGATGGCCGCAATCGATGCGGCTGTGGGCGACGTCGTCGAGCGCGACCCGGCCCTGACCCGCTCCCCCGAGCAGCGTCCAGCCTGACGCGCACCGCTAACCAGCGTGCCGGGACCGGTCGAGGCGGATAGCGCCGCTTCGACCGGTCTCGGTCTGAAAGTACTTGTGCCTACCGGCCCGGGGCGCGGCCGAGTCAGCGCAGGTGACGCGGAACCATTGCCAGGGCACGGTTGATACGACCGGGCCAGGCCGGACCGTTGTAGATGAATGCCGTGTAGGCCTGTAGCAGGTCAGCGCCGGCATCGAGCATGAGCTCGGCGTCCATGACCGATGAGATACCGCCCACGCCGATGATTATGGGCCCCTCCCCCATACGCGCGCGCAGACGGCGCACAACCTGCAGCGAGCGCGGCAGCAGGGGGGCACCGGACAGGCCGCCCTCCCCCAGATCGTGGTCAATGGTCGTATTGGTGGCCACCACCCCATCCAGCTTCATGTCCAGCACCAGGTCAGCCACGGCGTCGATGTCCTCATTGGCGAGGTCCGGCGCAATCTTGACCAGCAGCGGCACGTGGCGGTGCGCGGCATCATCCGCGGCAGCACGCACAGCGGCGAGGATCGGCCGCAGTGCCTGGACCTCCTGCAGGGAGCGCAGGCCGGGCGTATTGGGGCTGGAGACGTTGACCACCAGGTAGTCGACCCAGCGGGCGACCTTTGATGCGGAGTAGGCGTAGTCCTGCGCAGCCTGATCCAGGGGCGTGGTCTTGGTCTTGCCAATATTGGCGCCTACGACGATAGAGCGGCCGCGCGGCGTTGAGCGCAGGCGGCGCAGGCGCGCGGCGGCCTCATCCGCGCCAGAGTTGTTGAAGCCCATACGATTGCGGACCGCCCGGATGGTCGGGTAACGCCACATGCGGGGCTTGTCATTGCCCGGCTGCGGACGGGCGGTGAAGGTGCCGACCTCCACGAAGCCGAAGCCGAGCATGTCCATGCCCTCTACCGCCTGTCCCTCCTTGTCCATGCCTGCGGCCAGGCCCAGGATGCCGGGGACGGGGCGCACGAATGGTCCGCCCTGGTTGGCCGACGGCACGGGGAAGGCAGGGCGGCGCCCAAAGGCCTGCCGGACGACGTCGCGCACGAGCGGCACCTTGCTGGTCGCCTCGATTGCCTCCATACAGGCGTCGTGTATGGCCTCGGGGTCGATGCGGGTGAGAACGGTCTTGTACAGCAGGTCGTACAGCACGCGACCAGACTACTCGCACCGCTCCTTGGGCCCCATAGCTGTGCCTAACGGCTGTGATTGCAGTTCCCATTACGGTTCCCACAGCAGTTCCCACCGCAGTAGCCCGCGTTCACGTTGACGCCGCCGGGCTCCGCTAGCCTGGTTCCTGCAGATCCCATCGACGTACCCCAGTGACGACCGGCAACGAGGTGCCCCGTGTCCTTCAACCGCAACATCAAACTCGACCCCAACCGGGTACAGACGCGTTCCGGAGGTCGCCGTGGCGCCGCCATCGGCGGCGGCTCGGTGCTGGCAGTGCTGGCGGTACTCCTGCTCTCCCAGGTCACCGGCGTCGACCTGAGCGGACTGCTGGCCGCGCAGGACACCGCCCCCGACTCCTCCACCTCCGTGATCGACACGTCCATGTGCACCAGCGGCGAGTCCGCCAACCAGCACACCCAGTGCCGGATGATCGCAACCGCCGAGTCACTGGATGCGGTGTGGAGTGAGCAGCTGCCTGCCCAGGCCCGCACCGCCTACGCCGAGCCGGGCTTCATCCTGTGGGACGGGCAGTCCGTGTCGACGGCGTGCGGTTCGGCCACCAGCGCCGTCGGCCCCTTCTACTGCCCAGGGGACTCCAACGTCTACCTGGACATGAGCTTCTTCTCCGACATGGAGTCCACACTCGGCGCAAAGGACACCCCACTGGCGGAGGAGTACATCGTCGCCCACGAGTTCGGCCACCATATCCAGAACCTGCTCGGCGTGATGGGGTCAACCGACCGCTCCCGCAGCGGCGCAGACTCCGACTCAGTACGCACCGAGCTCCAGGCCGACTGCTACGCGGGCGTGTGGGTGCACTATGCCGCCACGACCGTTGACCCCGAGACCGGCACACCCTTCCTGGTGGAACCCACGGAAGCGGAGATCGCTACGGCGATTCAGGCGGCCGAGTCAGTGGGCGACGACCACATTCAGCAGCGCTCCCGCGGCACCGTCGATTCGGACACCTGGACGCACGGATCCTCCGAGCAGCGGGTGCGCTGGTTCACCACCGGCATGCGCTCCGGCTCCCTGGAGCAGTGCAACACCTTCGCCGTTTCCGGCTCCCAGCTCTGAGGGGACCCGCCGCCCGGTGGACGACGGGTCCCGGCAGGGCGCGGCGACGTCAGGCTCCATCGGGCGCTGCCGACAGTGCTCCCGGAGCCGTCAGGCGGCCAGCTGTGAGCCGATCCGGTAGGAGAACTCGACGAGCCGGTTGGAGAAGCCCCACTCGTTGTCATACCAGCCGAACACCTTCACCTCGTTGCCGACGATGGCGGTCAGCGGAGCATCGAATATCAACGAGTGCGGGTTGCCGACGATGTCGCGGGAGACGATGGGCGCCTCGGAGTACTGCATGTACCCGGCCAGCGGGCCGTTCTCCGCGGCCTCCCGGAAGGCGGCGTTGACCTCTTCCACGGACGTGGTCCGGCCCGCGACAATCGTCAGGTCGGTGATTGAGCCGACGGGAACCGGTACGCGCAGGGCGGCCCCGGTCAGGCGCCCCTCCAGTTCGGGAATGACCACTCCGATGGCGCTGGCTGCTCCCGACGACGTCGGGATGATCGACTCCGCGGCGGCACGGGCGCGGCGCAGGTCGCGGTGCGGTGCGTCGTGCAGGCGCTGATCTCCCGTGTAGGCGTGAACCGTGGTCATGAGTCCGGTTTCAATGCCCACCAGGTCGTTGAGAACCTGCGCGAGCGGTGCCAGCGAGTTGGTGGTGCACGAGCCGTTGGAGAAGACGTCAGCGGCGTGGACATCGAGCTCGCCGTCATTGATGCCCAGGACGAAGGTGGGAACGTCACCCTTCGCGGGGGCGGAGACGATCACCTTCTTGGCCCCGCCCTCCAGGTGGGCGGCGGCCTTGGCTCCGTCCGTGAAGAATCCGGTGGACTCGATGACCACATCGGCTCCTACGCTGTCCCACGGGATATGGGCGGGGTCGGGCTCGGAGAAGACCGCGATGCGTCGGCCGCCCACCACGAGCGCCTCACCGTCGGCGTGCACGTCCTCCAGACGGCCGCTGACGGAGTCCCACTCAAGCAGGACACCCAGCGTGGCGGCGTCGGTGAGGTCGTTGACGGCGACGACCTCGACGTCCGCGTGGTTGGCCAGCGCCGCCCTGAGATAGGTGCGGCCGATCCGGCCGAAGCCGTTGATTCCGATTCGCACAGTCATATCTGTTCTCCCTCGTTAGTTGGTTGTGGTGCGGTACCGCTCGTGGACGTGGCCGCGAGCGGCTGGTTGGCAGATCCCTATGGCCCGCCGATCTCCATCCCACGATGTGCAGCTGCGAATCCTCTGCGGCTCCACTGGCAAGGTGGCGGGCAGTGCCTAACTCCCGACACACAGTTCCGTGAGCCTTGGCCCTACTCGGAGTTTCTTCACCGCCGGGCCGGCCAGCGGCTCCCAACCGGGCCATCGCAACCGGTACCCGCTTGCGTGCGACGTGACGTCACACCCGACGCTGGGTGTGTCCGCCCCACCCGGGGCACCGCCGGCAACCGGGAGGAACCATGCCCACCGCACCCACCGCGCTCATCGTCGTTGAGTCCTGCTTCGGCAACACCCGGGCGATCGCCGAGGCCGTCGCCGCCGGGCTCACGGATGCCGGGACGCAGGCCCGGGTCCTTGATGCGGTCCAAGCACCCACCTCGCTGTCCGCGAAGCTCGATCTGCTGATTCTGGGAGCTCCCACCCACAACCGGGGACTACCGACCGCAGCCACGCGCACCCAGGCTCTTAAGCAAGCCGGTGCGACCGTGCCGAACAGCGGCATGCGCGAATGGCTGGCGCGCACCACCATTCCGGCCGTCCTTACCACGGCCGTCTTTGACACGGTGACCTCCAAGAGCTGGCTGAGCGGCTCGGCGGCCAAGGCGATTATCAAGGCCCTGCGGCGCGGGCGGGGCCGGGATGCACCGTCGATCAGGAGCTTCCTGGTTCAAGGGCAGTCGGGGCCCCTGGCCGACGGCGAGGAGGCGGCCGCCCGCACCTGGGGGCGTGCTCTGGCGGCGTTGGGCCTGATCGCCTAACTGTTCGTCATCGGCATGGAGACGATCGTGGCGCTGATCGGCTGCGTCCCGGTCCTGGGGTTCGCGGTTTGGCTCAGCACCAGGCTGTGGCGCTGAACGGCCGTTGTTGGTCCGGTGACAGCGGAGTCGTAGGCGCCTACGGTGGTCCCATGAGCCTCGCCTGTGATCCCTCCGAACCGTCCGCCGCCCTGCCCTGAGGACACCTCGGCTCAACCGAAGGAGACACGACCCCTCCCATGCGCGTCGCCGAAATAGCCCGGCTCACCGGCACCTCCGTTCGCACTGTGCGCTATTACCACTCGCTGGGTCTGCTGCCCGTGCCCGAGGAGCGGGGCGGCTGGCGCGACTACGACCTCGGCCATGTGGCCCGCCTGTCACGCATCCGCTGGCTGGTCCAGGCCGGCGTCCCGCTGAAGGCCATCGGACACATACTGGGCCGGTCCGCCGAGCAGGAGGAGGGCCCGGATGCCGCGGCAACCGTCATCACCGACCTGTCGGGAGCACTGTACGCCGTACAGGAGCACCTGGACGGGGTGCTGCGGCAGCGGGACATGCTGATCGGCCTGCTGAAGCGGGCGCAGGAGGGCTTGACCGTCTCCCCGATGCCGCCGCGCATGGTGGCCTTCTTCGACCGTCTGGAGGCGGCCGCGCCCGATGAGCGGACACGGGCGGCCGTGCGCCGCGAGCGCGACCTGGTCGACGTGGCCTGCTACAGCGGGCGCATGCCTCCCGCTGCCGAACTGATCTTCCCCGAGCCCGACGACGGTGAGGACGCCGACGCCCTGGCGGCCTACGGCAGGGACACCGCGGGCCTGAGCGACGCGCAGATCGAGGAGCGCGCGGCGGACAATATCGCCAGATTCGAACGGGTTCTGGGGCCGCAGCGCTGCCGGGAGCTCGCCGAAGACTTCGACACCGCCAGTGTCCGCCCCCTGTTCCAACTGATTGCCGCGGTGGAACCGGGGTATGCACGGATGGCGGAGGCGATGGAGAGGCTGTTGATCGAGGCGATCGCCCGCTGGCGGGCGCGGTGAACACGCAGTACCGGCCGACACCGCCCGTCGCCCGACAGCGGGCCGCGACACGCCGGGCGAGCGCCGCACGGCACGCTTGAGTGCGACGCGACGTCACACCCGAGCCTGGGCGCATGCCGCCTATCGACTCCGTCACTATCGACTCCTCCACCAGGCCCGCCGCCGCAATGGACTCCCGCCGCCCCGAGGGCGCCATTGAGATCAGCGGCCTAGTCAAGGCCTTTGGACGCCTGCGCGCCGTCGACGGCCTGGACCTGAACGTGCGCCGCGGTCAGATCCACGGCTTCCTCGGTCCCAACGGCGCCGGCAAGTCCACCACGATTCGCGTACTGCTGGGCATGTACCGCCGGAGCGCCGGCGAGGTGCGGGTGCTGGGACTCGATCCGGCGCACGCGGCGAACGCCATCACCCGGCGCACCGCCTACGTACCCGGCGACGCGGCGCTGTGGCCGGCCCTGACCGGGGCGCAGACTCTGGACGCCTTCGCCGCACTGCGCGGCCGCCGCGATCGACGCCGCGAGGCGGAGCTGATCGACGCATTCAGTCTGGATCCGTCCAAGCCGGTGCGCAGCTACTCCAAGGGCAATCGACAGAAGGTGGCCCTGATCGCGGCCCTGGCGGCGCCGTGCGAACTAATCGTCCTGGATGAGCCCACCGCCGGACTCGACCCGCTTCAGGAGGAGGTATTCCAGACCTGTGTGCGCCAGGCGGCCGCCGGGGGCCGCACGGTGCTGCTGTCCAGCCATCTGCTGGACGAGGTGGACCGCGTGTGCGACGCGGTCACCATTATCAAGGATGGGCGCACCGTGGAGACCGGCACACTGGACGCGCTGCGGCACCTGCGCGACTCGACGATCACCTGCCGTCTGCCCGACGGCGCTGCACCGGAACTACCACGCGGCATCAATGCCCCGCCGGCGGGGGCCGACGGCGTGACGCGAATATCGGCGCCCGCTGAGGACGTTCCGAATGTGCTGAGCGCCCTCATCGCCGCGGGCGCCCAGGGACTGACCTGCGCCCCGGCGTCCCTGGAGGACCTCTTCCTGCGTCACTACGAGGGCCAGGCCCGATGATCACGCGACCGGCACTCATGCGACACGTCCTGCACACCGCCCGCATCCTCACCCGTGAGGAACGCGCCTGGTTGCTGGCCCTGCCGACGGCGGTCGCACTGTTGACCGCTCTACTCGCCCCTAGCTATGCGACCACTTACGCCACGGCCGCGGATCTGGCTCGTGCCGTGGCAGCGTTAAGACTGTCGAAGACCACCGCCGCTCTGTACGGTGAGCTGCCCGCGAGTGCTGCCGTAGTGCAGCTCGCGGTCTGGGAGCTCGGGGCGCTGACCTGCCTGCTGCTGGGAATCGTGGTGGTGCTGCGCGCGGTCGCGGTCACGCGCGCCCAGGAGGACGGCGGGCGCTCGGAGATGCTGCATGGTATCGGCGTCGGTCCGGTCGGCGAATTGGCCGCGTCTTGCCTGGTGCTCGCCACTCATTGCCTTCTGCTCGGCGTGGGCGCCGGAGCGGGCCTGGCGGCGTTAGACGGGGCGAACAGCGCGGATGCCCTCGCCTACGGCGCCGCAGTGTGCGGTACCTGCGCCCTGATTGGCGCCTTTACCCTGCTGTTTGCGCAGCTGACCACCGACGCCACCGGTGCACGCGGCGTCGGGCTCGCCGCCCTGGGATTGCTGTACGCCGGGCACGGCGCGTGGGCCGCCGAGGGCTGGACGTGGGCCGGTGCCTGGTCCCCTTTCGCGCTGCGCGGCATCATCGACCCCGGCGGCGAGAACGACTGGCGTCCACTGCTGGTTGTGTGTGCGGCACTGCTGGTACTGCTTGCGGCAGCCGCGGCCGCCGCGCATCGTCGGGACCTGGGTGCCGGGTTGGTTCGGATCGGGTCCGGACGTCGGCACCCGCTGCGGGCTCGTGGCCCGGTGACACTGGCACTGCGGCTGTCTGGCATACAACTGCTGGTGTGGGCGGTGGCGACCGCAACCATCGCTGGAGTGCTCACGGCCATGGGCGAGAACATGGTCGATTTCGCCCGAAAGGGCGCAGTGGACGGGGGCGTGCTCGGCTCACAACTGGGCGGTGGCGATCCAGGCGCGGGATTCCTCGGCTACGTCGGCGTGCTGACGGCTGCCATGGCCTGCGCGCAGGCAGTGGTGCTGACCGGGCGTTTCGCCGCCGAGGAGTGCTCCGGGCTGGTTGAGACGGCGCGCGGCACCGGCACCGGGTCGGCGCGGCAGCTGGCCGCCTGGTGCCTGGGCGCTCTGCTGGCGACGGCGCTCACGCTCGGTGCGGCCGCGCTGGCGGCGGGTCTGGTGGGACACGCGCTGCTGGATACCACCGCCGCTGACGCGCTGCGGCTGATGGCCGGGCAGTGGCCCGCCGCAGCGGCCTGCATTGGTGTCACCGCGCTACTGGGTGGTGCCTGGCCGCGGCTACGGTGGCTGGCGTGGGCGCCGCTGCTAGTTGGACTAGGAATCGCCCAGCTCGGGCCCAGCCTGGACCTGCCCCGGTCGGTCATGGATGCGGGCCTATTCGCCCAGGCGGCCGAGCCAACGGCGGCCTGGCTGCTGCTGGGCGGCGTGGCCGGGATTGCATCGGGCGTACTGGCGGTGCGCAGCCGCGACCTGCGCACCACCTCCGGACGGCGGTCCGGCTCGGCTGGCCCGCGGGTCAGACGTTGAATCCGAGGGCACGCAGCTGCTCGCGACCCTCCGGGGTGATCTTGTCCGGGCCCCACGGCGGCAGCCACACCCACTGCACGCGCACCTTGTCGGCGATCAGTCCGAGTGCCTGCTGAGCCTGCTCCTCAATGATGTCAGTGAGCGGGCATGCGGCCGTCGTCAGGGTCATGTCTAGCACGATGGTGCCGTCAGGCTCGATCGATATCCCGTACAGCAGGCCGAGGTCCACGACATTGATGCCCAGCTCCGGGTCGATGACGTCGCGCAGCGCCTCCTCAATGGCCGCCACATCGACGTCGGCGACGGTGGTCGGCGCCTGCTGCGCGGCCATCGGATTGGTTTCCTGAGCGGTTTGGCTCATTTGCTCCTCCTAAAGGGTGATTCAGGGTCTGTAACAGTGAAAAGGACGGATGCGGGTCCCGGGACGAGCGGAACCGGTCAGTCCGCCTGGGTTCCTTCCAATGGCTCACCTGCCTTGAGCAACGCATCCTTGAGCGCGATCCATCCCAATAAGGCGCATTTGACCCGGTTGGGATACTTCGACACGCCTTCGAAGGCCGCGGCATCCTCCAGTTCGTCCAGCACGGCGGGATCGACGCCGCGCCCGCGCGAGTGCATCAGCGCGTCGAATTCCGCCTCGAGCCTCGCCACGGTCGCTAAGTCCGCGCCATCTACCAGATCATGCATAACCGAGATGGACGCCTGTGAGATGGAGCAGCCGTCCCCCTCCCAGCCGACGGACTCGATGCGCCCGTCAACCACCCGCACCCCCAAGGTAACCTCGTCTCCGCAGGTCGGGTTGACCTGATGGGAGACGGCGTCCGGTGCATCCAGGGCACCCGCGCCGTGGCGCTCGCGCGAGTGGTCGAGGATGACCTGCTGGTACAGCTGATCAAGTTCGTTCATGTTCACCTCTGGAAGTAGCCGCGGACTGTGGCGACGGCCTCAAGGAACCGGTCTATCTCCGCGGGCGTGGTCACCGGGCCGAAGGATATCCGTGAGGATGAGGGCACCCCGAAGTGCGCGTGAATCGGCTGGGCGCAGTGGTGCCCGGTACGCACCGCCACGCCGGCGGCGTCGAGCACCTGGCCGACGTCGTGGGGGTGAACCCCATCCAGGGCGAAGGCAACCACCCCCAGGCGGTCCTGAGTGCCGCTCGGCCCGAGAATCCGCAGACCGGGCACCTCCCTCATGCCCCGCAGGGCGCGTTCCAGTAAGAGCTGCTCGGAGGCGTGCAGCCTGTCCATGCCGATTCGTGCGAGATAGTCGACGGCTGCATGCCAGCCGGCCGCTTGGGCGAGCGGTTGACTGCCGGCCTCGAAGCGTGCGGGTCCGGGCATATAGGTTGATGAGGCCATGGTGACCGTCTCGATCATGGAGCCACCGGTGAGCACCGGCGGCATCGCGTCCAGCAGCTCCTCGGTGGCCACGAGAGCACCAATCCCGGTTGGGCCCAGCATTTTGTGGCTGGAGAGCACCATGGCATCTACCCCGGCCGCGGAAAGGGCACCGAAGTCCAGGGGCAGGTGCGGGGAGGACTGGCAAGTATCCAGCACCACCAGGGCGCCGGCGCTGCGGGCGGCGGGCAGGAGCTGCGCCAGCGGCGTGATCGCTCCGGTCACATTCGAGGCGTGGGTCATGGCGAGAACCCGGGTGCGGTCGGTGATAACCGAGACCGTGCTCGGATCGATGCGTCCGTCCTCGGTCAGGTCCAGCCAGCGCAGGGTGGCGCCGGTGCGGGCCGCCAGCTCCTGCCAGGGCACCAGGTTGGCGTGGTGCTCGGCCACCGTCACCACAATCTCGTCTCCCGCCCCGACGCGCAGGCGGGCCGCGGCGTCGGTCGCGGCTGCCGCCGCCCCGCCGCGCTCGGCGGGCCGCCCCAAGCTGGCGTGGCCGATGGCCAGCGCCACCAGGTTGACGGCCTCGGTGGCGTTCTTGGTGAACACCAGCTGACTGCCGCGGGCGCCTACGAACTCCGCGACGGCGTCCCGGGCGTCCTCCCACACAGCCGTGGCCTCATCGGCCAGCTGGTAGGTGGAACGTCCGGCAGCCCCGTTGGAGCGGCGATAGAAGTCCGCCTCCGCGTCAATGACCGCAGCCGGCTTCTGACTGGTGGCGGCCCAGTCCAGGTAGGCCAGTGCCTCACCATTGCGGGCGGGCCGCCCCAGGTACGGGAAGTCCGCGCGCAAGGAGGCGATCTCGGCCGCGGTCAGTGGGTTACCCACCGCCTGCGGCTGAGGCCGGTTCGGTTCGGTCATGTGCTTTGCCCCCTGAGTATCGGTTTGCGGGTATGCGGCGGGGCGTCGGCCGACGCCTCAGGCGAGGAAGCGGTCGTAGCCCTCCTCCTCCAGGCGGTCGGCGAGGTCCGCACCGCCCTCCTCGGCAACCCGGCCGTCCACGAACACGTGAATGTGGCTGGGCTTGATGTAGCGCAGGATGCGCGTGTAGTGCGTGATTAGCAGGAAGCCGGCGTCCGAGGCGTCGTGCAGCCGGTTGACCCCCTCGGAGACGATGCGCAGCGCGTCAATGTCCAGGCCGGAGTCCGTCTCGTCCAGGATGGCGAAGCGGGGGCGCAGCAGCTCCATCTGCAGGATCTCGAAGCGCTTCTTCTCGCCGCCGGAGAAGCCCGCGTTCACATCTCGCTGGGCGAAGGCCGGGTCCATGCGCAGGTTCTCCATGGCCTGGTTGACCTGGCCGATCCACTGGCGGACCTTGGGGGCCTCGCCGTCGACGGCCGTCTTGGCGGTGCGCAGGAAATTGGCCACCGTTACGCCGGGGACCTCAACGGGGTACTGCATGGCCAGGAACAGGCCCGCCCGGGCGCGCTCGTCGACGGTCATGTCGAGGATATTGACGCCGTCCAGCAGCACCTCGCCCTCGGTGACCTCATAGTCTGGGTGGCCGGCGATGGAGTATGCCAGGGTCGACTTGCCGGAGCCGTTGGGGCCCATGATGGCGTGCACCTCACCGGAGGCGACGGTCAGGTCCACGCCCTTGAGGATGGGCTTGGGACCGTCGTTGGTGGCGACCTGGACGTGGAGGTTCTTGATCTCGAGGGTGCTCATAACTCTTGGTTCTTCTTTCGTGGGCAAAGTGGTTGGGGCTCAGACGGCGGCGGCCTGCTCGCGGGCGGATACGAGCCCGGTCAGCTCGAGCTCCTTCTCTATCGCGGCCATCAGCCGCTCCTCGACCTCGGGCACGCGGATCTCAGCGACGATCTCGTTGAAGAAGCCGAGCACCACCAGGCGGCGGGCCTCCATCTCCGGGATGCCGCGGGCGCGCAGGTAGAACAGCTGCTCGTCGTCAAAACGGCCGGTTGCCGAGGCGTGCCCGGCGCCCTCAATGTTGCCGTTCTCGATCTCCAGGTTGGGGATGGAGTCCGCCTTGGCGCCCTCGGTGAGCACCAGGTTGCGGTTGAGCTCGTAGGTGTCGGTGCCGCGCGCGCCGGCACCGATGAAGCAGTCGCCTACCCACACGGAGTGAGCGCTCTCCCCCTGCAGGGCGCCCTTGTAGGCGACCCGGGAGTAGCAGTGCGGCTCGGTGTGGGCGACGTAGGGGCGGTGCTCCTGGTGCTGGCCGCCGTCGGTGAAGTACACGCCGTAGGCGTCAATGTGTCCACCCTCGCCCTGGAAGCCGAGGTCGGAGCAGATGCGCACGTCCCCGCCCAGGGAGACGACGACGTGCTTGAGGACGCCGCGCCCCTCCACGCGCACGCGGTGGTTGGAGGCGTGAACGGCACGGTCCTCCCACCCCTGAATCGTCACCAGGGTCAGCTCGGCCCCGTCTGCCACAGTCACCTCCACGGTCTGGGTCAGCGCGGCGGTGCCGCGGTGGTCGAGCAGCACCGTACCCACCGCATCCCTCTCGGCGATGACGCGAATGTGCTGGGCGGCGGGGTGCGCCAGCGCCTCATCCGCGCCGGTGGTGGTCACGCGCACCGCCCGCTCCAGCACCGCCCCGGGCAGCACGGTTAGCACGGTTGCGGCCTGGAAGGCGGCCCAGGCGACAACCCCGGTACGGTCGACTGGGGCCCCGACGACGCCCAGGCGCGGGTCCTGGCGGTCGACGGTCTCGGCCTCGGTGCCCGCCGGGGCATCGATGTCAACGACCAGCGGTCCGGAGCCGGATCCCGCCTTGACGGCGTCGAGGTCGAACAGGGGGGCGAAGCGCTTGACGGGGGTGAACCGCCACTCCTCCTCGCGGCCGTGGGGAACCGGGATGTCGGCCGGGTCGAAGGAAGTGGGCCTCTCTGCGCGGGAGGAGACGTAGCGTCGCCCGCCGTGCGAGTGGGCGCCCTCCAACGACGCGCGCGAGTGGTCGGTCTTCAATTCGGGCATGAGTGCTCCTTGCCGGATCGCCTCCGGCGGCTCGTAATCGGGCAGTAAAAAGTACGGGCTGCGTGTGCCGGCCGGCTCAGCCGACGGAGTTCTCCATCTGCAGCTCGATGAGCCGGTTGAGCTCCAGGGCGTACTCCATGGGCAGCTCCCGGGCGATGGGCTCGACGAAGCCGCGCACGATCGTGGCCATGGCCTCGGTCTCGGTCAGCCCGCGCTGCATCAGGTAGAACAGCTGGTCGGCACTCACCTTGGACACGGTGGCCTCGTGCCCCATCTCGACGTCGTCGGTGCGCACGTCCACGTACGGGTAGGTGTCCGAGCGCGAGATCTCATCCACCAGCAGGGCGTCGCACAGCACATTGGACTTGGAGTGCCGGGCGTTCTTCTGTACCTGCACCAGGCCGCGGTAGCCGGAGCGGCCGCCGCCCCTGGAGATCGACTTGGAGACGATGTGGCTGGAGGTGTGCGGCGCCATGTGGACCATCTTGGCGCCGGTGTCCTGGTGCTGCCCGGCGCCGGCGAAGGCGATGGACAGGGCCTCACCGCGGGCGTGGGGCCCCATGAGGAAGACGGCCGGGTACTTCATGTTCCGCTTGGAACCGATGTTGCCGTCCACCCACTCCATGGTGGCGCCCTCGGCGCAGGTGGCGCGCTGGGTGACCAGGTTGTAGACGTTGTTGGACCAGTTCTGGATGGTCGTGTAGCGCACGCGCGCGTTCTTCTTGACGATGATCTCCACGATCGCCGAGTGCAGGGAGTCGGTGGAGTAGATGGGGGCGGTGCAGCCCTCCACGTAGTGCACGTAGGAGCCCTCGTCAGCGATGATCAGGGTGCGCTCGAACTGGCCCATGTTCTCGGTGTTGATGCGGAAGTAGGCCTGCAGGGGGATCTCCACCTGCACGCCCGGCGGCACGTAGATGAAGGAGCCGCCGGACCACACGGCCGTGTTCAGGGCGGCGAACTTGTTGTCGCCTGCGGGCACGACGGAGCCGAAGTACTCCCGCATCAGCTCGGGGTACTGCTTCAGGGCGGAGTCGGTGTCCAGGAAGATAACGCCCTGCTCCTGAAGGTCCTCGCGGATCTGCTCGTAGACGACCTCGGACTCGTACTGTGCGGCTACCCCGGCCACGAGCCGGTCGCGCTCCGCCTGGGGAATCCCGAGCCGGTCGTAGGTGTTGCGGATGTCCTCGGGCAGGTCCTCCCAGGAGGAGGCCGGCTTGTCTGTGGAGCGCACGAAGTACTTGACCTGGTCCATGTCCAAGTCGGACAGGTCCACGCCCCAGGTCGGCATGGGCTTGCGCTTGAAGATCTCGTACGCCTTCAGGCGCTTTTGCAGCATCCACTCGGGCTCGCCCTTCAGCGCGGAGATCTCACGGACCACTTGCTCGTCCAGGCCGCGCCTGGCGGAGAGGCCGGCGGCGTCGGAGTCACGCCAGCCGTACTCGTAGGTCTCTGAAATCGACTCGATGATCTCGTCGTCGCTGCTGCGGACGGTCTCAGTCACGGGAGCTGTCATCAGTTTCCTTCCATTCTTCGGGGGCTGCGGCCCCGCTGGTCTACCGCCCGTGCAGCGCGCTTGCGCAGCGTGGGCATGGCGATGGGTACGTGTGTGGTGCAAACGTGCTCGCCGCCGGCCAGGGTGGCCAGGCGCTGCACGGGTACACCGAGCAGGCGCGCGAAGGTGCGGGTCTCGGCGTCGCAGAGTGCCTGGAAGTGCCCGGCGACCTCGCGCACCGGGCAGTGGCCCTGGCACAGCTGAACGGCGAAGGTACCGTCACCTACGTCACGGACCGTGGCCGCGTAGCCATCCAGGGTCAGGGCGTCCGCCAGGGCGCGCGCCCGCTCGGCCGGGTCCTTTCCGACGGCCTCGACAATGGGCATGTAGCGGCGCTCCAGATCGCGGCCGCGGGAGGCGGCGAAGGAGTCAATGGCCTTGTCCCCGCCTACCTGCGACAGGTAGGACAGGGCCCGGTTGGCCAGCTCCGAGTACCCCTCGCCGAAGCTCGTGTGCGCGTGCGCGGTAGCGACGTAGAAGCGTGCCGGGCGGCCGCGGCGGCGCTTGCCGCTGGCGGCCGGGTTGTGGACCGCGATCTCACCGGACTGCTCCAGCGCGGTGAGGTGACGGCGCACGGCTGCGGGGGTGAGACTGAGCACCTTGGCCAGCTGGGCGGCTGATATCGGGCCCTTCTCTGCGATTAGGTCGAGGACTCGTGAGCGGGTGGAGTCGTCATCGACTTGGCTCATGGCTTACTCCTCTCCAAGGCGGCGCGGTGCGGGCGGCGGAGCCGGGGGGACGACTCCTTGCACACGTCAAACTTTAACGAACATCTTTGTTCCGAAATTCCACGATGGCAAGTTCCCGACGCCGAGCGGCGCGTGCGATATAGCACGTCGCGACTGTGGCACGCAGGCGGCCCGGGTGCCTCTCGACATCCCGGGCCGCCTGTTCGTGCCGGTGAAGGTGCAGATACCGCTACGGTGCCGCCGCTAGCCCGACCTCGTCCCAGCGCAGTGGATCGGGCATGGTGCCGATGAACTCGCCGTCGACGACGTCGTTGAAGCCGGTGTAGATCCACTGGCCGTCCCGCAGCTGAACCAGCTGGCCGGCGTACAGGTGCTCCGGAACCACGTACCGGGCGGAGTCGACGTCCCAGGGCCCCAGGGGGCTGTCCCCCTCGGCGATCCACACTCCGCCCGGCCCGGGTTCGGCCTGCATGTCCGCACCGCATGAGAAGACCAGCAGGTGCCGACCCTCCACGTGCCGCGACTGGCTGACCTCGAGCTGACCGAACCTGCTCGGCTCGGTCAGGGGTGGCAGCACCTCCCAGTGGTCGAGGTCCGCGGACACCGCGTGCCCGATCACGCCGGCGTGCTTGCGGTCAACGCCCCGGGCGCGGGCGGTGACCAGCATGTGCCACAGCCCGTCATGGCGGAACACGAAGGGATCGCGCCACGGCTCGTCGAAGGCGTAGCCGGGGCTCCACTTCTCATACCACCGTCCGTCCGCCTCGAGCGGCTGCGCGCAGCAGCGCTCAAAGGTGACGCCGTCGGCGGAGTCGGCCCAGCCGATCCGCTGGACCATGCCGCGCTCCGCCCGGGAGATGCCCGTGTAGAACACCCGCATACCGCCGCCGGGCTTGTTTATGGTGCAACCCGTCCAGATGGCCTGGTCATCGAATGCCGGGCCGTCGGAGTGCACCAGGGCGTCCGGAAGCAGCTGCCAGTTGCGCGCGTCGGCGGAAACGGCGTGCCCCATGGAGGCCCGCCAGTGCCGCCGGTCCGGGTCATGCAGTGCCCGGGAGGCGCGCAGGAAGAACAGGTGGTAGTGCTCGCCGTCGTCGGCGATCCAGTGGTCCCACAGCCAGTGGTCTGCAAGCTCCAGTCCCATCGCTCACCCCTTGACCGCGGTGCCGGCCAGCGACTGCACGAAGGAGCGTTGGAAGATGACGAAGATGATCAGCACCGGCAGGGTGATCAGCGTGCCATAGGCCATGATCTGGCCCCATACGGGATTGAGCTGGAAGAAGTACTGCATCCCCACGCTCACCGGTCGCATCGACTCCTGCTGCACCACCATCAGGGGCCACAGGTAGGAGTTCCAGGCCGGCAGCATGGTGATGATCGCAACCGTGGCAAAGGTGGGCCCGGACAGCGGCACGATGATCTTGCGGTAGATGGTCCACCAGCTTGCACCGTCGACGCGGGCGGCCTCGTCGATCTCCTTGGGGATGTCGCCAAAGTGCTGAGCGAATAGGAAGATCGCCAGCGCATTGGCCACGTAGGGCAGGATCTGCACCTGGTAGGTGTTGAGCATGCCCTGCTTGAGCAGGAAGCCGTCCACGGCCCACTGGATGGAGGGCAGCTTCGCCACCCAGAAGACCAGCGGCACCGCGATGGTCTCAAAAGGCACCATCAGGGTGGCCAGCACCAGGGACAGGATCAGGTTCTTGCCCCTCCAGCGCATGCGTGAGATGGCGAAGCCGATCATGGAGTTCACGATCAGTCCCAGGCCCACGATCGCCACGGTGACGATGACGGAGTTGGCGATGAAGCGTCCTGCCGGCACCCGGTTGAATACACCCTCGTAGTTGTCCAGGCTCAAGTCCCCCACCGGCAGGAACGCCTTGAACGAGCCGAGATCGGAGAAGATCTGGGCGTCGCTCTTGAAGGACGAGAAGATCATGAACAGCAGGGGGAAGACGGCGACGACGGCCGCCACTGTCAGCCCCAGGTAGGTCAGGATCCGGGAGCGGCGCTTGGTGGCGGCACGCCCGCGCCTGCGCGAGGTCCCCGGCGTGGCCTCCGGGGCCGGGCCTGCGGTGTTCGCTGCGGTGGTCATGTCAGTCACCCTCTCTGGTCAGGCGCCGCTGGATGAGGCTGATCACCAGCACGGCGACGAAGAAAATCAGCGAGATCGCGCTGCCGTAGCCCATGTCCTGCTCGCGGTAGCCCTTGCGTACGGCGTGGTAGACGAGTGTGGAGGTGGCGTCCTGGGGTCCGCCCGAGGTCATTACGTCCACCTGCACGAACAGGCCCAGTGCGGCAATGGTGATAGTGACCAGGATGAACACCATCGTGGAGTGGAGTCCCGGCCAGGTGACGTACCGGAAGCGCTGCCAGCCATTGACGCCGTCGAGTGCGGCGGCCTCGTACAGCGCCGGGTCGATTCCCTGCAGCCCGGACAGCCAGATAATCATGTGCAGGCCGACCGCCTGCCAGATGGACAGCAAGATGATGGCGGGCATCGCCGTGCCGGGATTATTCAGCCACGCCACGGCTGTCCAGCCGCCACCGGTGAGGGTGTTGAGGATCGAGTTGAACAGGCCGTCCTTCTCGTAGAAGAAGCTCCACAGGATGGATACCACCACCATGGAAGTGACCACCGGCATGAAGATCATGGTGCGGAAGGCGGTCACGCCCTTGACCTTCTGGTTGACCAGGATCGCCAGCGCCAGGGCGAGCCCGGACTGGCAGGGCACCACGATGAGCGCGAAGAAGGCCGTGTTGGTCAGCGACCTGATGAAGGTCGGGTCGCTGCTGAAGGCGCGGATGAAGTTGCTCAGCCCGATGAACTCGGGCGGGTTGGGGGATATCAGGCGCGCGTTGGTAAAGCTGAGCGCGAAGGTGAGCACGATGGGGATGCCCAGGAACAGCGTTAGCAGCAGCAGCGCGGGCGCTGACATGAGCCAGGCGGTGCGGGCCTCCTTGCGCAGCGCGGCGGAGCGCCCGACGCGTTTAGACGACGTGGTTGCGGTTGACGTGGACATGAGTGTCTCCTCCCCGGTGGGGACGCCGACTGCGTCCCCACCGGTACTCGGGACGGAAGCTGCCGTCACTTGGCCTGGTAGCCGTTGTTGGAGGTGATGTCGGCGTCGATGTCCTTGACCGCTTGGTCCAGGGTGGACTTCACGTCGGCACCGGAGACGATGTCACGGGCGGCCTTGTCGAAGATCGAGGAGATCACCTTGTAGCCGGGCGTGGCGGGGCGCAGGAGGGCGTACTTGGTGCCGATCTCGTACACGGGCTCCAGGGCCCCGCCCTCCTTGTAGTACTCGGTCTGCGGCGTGGCCGAGGGCACAGAGGGGAAGTTGCCGATGGCGTTGGAGTACTCCACCAGGTACTCGTCCTGCATGAGGAACTCGATGAATGCGTTGGCCGCGGCGGGGTTGGAGCTGGTGGCCGACACGCCCCACTGCCAGGAGCCGCCGCCGACGCGCGCGCCCTGTCCGAAGTCCACCGGCGGGAGGATGAGCACCTCGTCCTCGCCGAAGGTCTCCTGCGACTGGAGCACCTTCCAGCCGCCGGCGTAGTAGAGCGGCACCTTGCCCTGGAGGAAGTCCTGCCCGTCCGTTGCGGGCGTCTCGGAGGCGTATCCCTTGGTGAAGCAGGAGCGGAACCACTCGCCCCACTGCACCGCGGCGTCGCCGTTGAGGAAGCCATCGGCAGTCTCGAAGGTCTCCCGATCGATCAGGTCGCCACCGAAGGACTGCAGCATCGGGGCGTAGGCGTAGGGCCACCACTCGGCCGTATCCGCTACCGAGAAGTCGATCGCGTAGTCGTAGTCGGGCAGCTCGGAGAGCTTGGCCAGGGCGTCATCGAACTCCTCTCGGGTCCACGGCTGGTCGATCGTGGGGATGGGCACGCCGGCGGCCTCGAAGGCGGACTTGCGGCCCAGGAAGCACAGGGAGGTGTCGTAGGGGCCCACCGAGTACAGGGTGTCATTCCAGTAGCCCTTGGCCGAGTCGATGATGCTGTCCTCCAGCTCGGAGGAGATCTGCAGGGGCGCAAGGTAACCGGAGTAGGCCCAGTTGGGCATGATGGGGCCGTCCAGGTCGAGGATGTCGGGCAGGTCCCCGGCCACGGCGGCCGCCGCGATGGAGTCGTTGTAGGAGGCCTGCGGGAAGTCCTTGACCTCGACGGGGGTGTCGGGGTTGGCCGCGTTGAAGGCCTCCACCGCATTCTTGACGACGGCGAGCTCCTCGCTGTTGCCCCCGTTGTGGGTCCACAGCGTGATGGCACCGGAGGAGCCGGAGGCGGAGCCGCCCTGCTGGGAGGAGCAGGCGGCGAGCGTGGCGGCCACTGCGGCGGTTACGCCCAGGCCGAGGAACGTGCGGCGAGTAGTGGACATGGACACTCCTTCGTGTGTCACTGGGATGGTTTACCGGAATCGGGGCGAATCCGGGGCTTGTGGGGGCCGCCCGGCCCGGGGCTCAGGCGCCCGGGGGTGCGGGGGCGGTTGAGTTGCGGACGATGAGGTCACACGGGAAGCGGTGGATGCCTGCGGGCTCGGGCAGGTCGTCGTGGATCAGCCGCCGCACGAGCCAGTCCGCCATCTCGTAGTGGGGCAGGCGCATGGTGGTCAGCTGGGGCGCCAGATTGGTGGAGATCAGCCGCAGGTCGTCGAAGCCGACAACCGACAGCTGCTCGGGGATGGAGATTCCCAGGGCTGCGGCCGTGCGGTACACGCCGGCCGCCATGCCGTCGTTGTAGCAGAAGACCGCAGTGGGACGGTTCTGGCGGTCCAGCAGCCTGCGGGCACCGGCATCCGCCTGCTCTGGGTGCTGTCCGGCTGCTATCACCAGGTCTGGGTCCGGGGTAATGCCCGCCTCGCGCAGGGTTGTCTCGTATGCCGCGCGGCGCATCCCAATGGCGACAGCACAGACGTCTTGAGTCAGGTGGCCGATCCGGCGGTGACCCAGCTCCAGCAGGTGCGTTACCGCGGCGCGCGCAGCCGCCTCCTCATCGGGCACAACTCCGACGACGTCGTCCCGATCGGCGAAGCCGTTCAGGACCGCCACGTTGTCCAGCTCCGCCGGCACGCGCACCTGCTGGTGGTACATGGCGGCGTGCACGATGACGTCTACGCGCCGGGAGCGCAGCTCGCGCACCGCGCGGCGGGTCGGTTCCGGTTCCCCGCCGGAGTCGGTCAGCAGCACGGACCAGCCGAGTTCTGCGCAGGCGCTGAGGATGGCGTCGATCATCGCAACCGCGTAGGGAGTGGACAGGACCCGGACGCCGAGCACCCCCACGGTGCGCGTGCGGCGGTTGCGCATGCCGCCTGCAAGCGCATCGCGCACGTAGCCGAGGTCCTCCGCCGCGGCGCGCACACGGTCCGCCGTAGCCTGGGAAACCCTCCCCCTGCGCCTTGCCCGACAGCACCAAGGAGGCGGAGGCCGTGGATACGCCGACTGCATCAGCGACATCACTGAGAGTCGCCATCGCCCCTCCTGCTAGCTCATTAGTGGACCGGGCAACCGCGCCCGCTAACAAGAGTGTGAGTCGTCACACGAGGTTAAGTCAAACGATTAACGTCACAGCTGAATATACGAGCGTGACCGACGTGTCGTTTCAGTGCCCGGCAGCCGCCCAGTTGCGCACCCCGCGCACCAGGCGCTCGAGGCCATCGTCAACGCGAGCGAGCTGAGTGCCCAGATTCATGCGGAGGAAGCCGGCGCCGGCACGGCCGTAAGTACTGCCGGCGGTGAGCACCAGGCCGGAATGCTCACGAATCTGAACGGCCAGGGCGGTGGTTGCGTCCGCAAGCGCGTCTCCTCTCCCGGCGGCGGGTCCGGCGCCGGAGCGCAGCAGTGGGCGCACGTCGATCCAGGACAGGTAGGTGGCCTGCGAAACCGGCGCAGCACAGCCGGCCAGTTCGCGCGCCACCACGTCGGCCACCCGCGCTTTGTTAGCGGCGATGTAGCTGCGCACTGCTGTCAGCCAGGCCTCCCCCTCTGCGCTGTAGGCGGCGACTACCGCCGGCACGGCGAACGCTCCCGGCTCGGCGACCTCGTCGGTATTCAGGCTGCGCTCCACGCGGGAGCGCAGGTGCGGCTCGGGGATGACGACCGTCGCCGAGTGGACGCCGGCGGTGTTGAAGGCCTTTGACGGCGACAGGCAGGTGATGCCCACTTCGGCGCACACCGGCGCTGCAGCGGCGAAGGGCGTGTAACCAACCCCGGGCAGGGTGAGGTCGCAGTGAACCTCATCGGACACGACGAGTACGTGGTGCTCGGCGGCAAGTGCGCCAAGGCGGGCAAGTTCTTCCCGGGTCCACACCCGCCCCACGGGGTTGTGTGGGTTGCACAGGATCATCAGGGTGGCGAGCGGGTCGGCAAGCTTGGCCTCCAGATCGGCCCAGTTGATCCTCCACTCCCCGTTCTCTCCCTGCCGCAGGTCGCTGGTGACCAAGCGCCGACCGTTGTTCAGGACGCTGTTGGTGAAGATGTTGTAGACGGGCTGCTGAATCACAACCTTCTCGAACACATTGGTCACGCTGCGAACGATCGAGGAGATCGCGGCGACGACCCCCGTGGTAGGGATCAACCAGTCACGCTGTAGCGGCCAGCCGTGGCGGCGTGTCCACCAGTCGGTTACGGCCTGCTCGTAGGCGTCGGTGACGACGGTGTAGCCCAGCAGGCCCTCGCGGGCAACACGGGCGAGTGCCCGGCGCACGACGGGCGCGGTGCGCAGGTCCATGTCCGCAACCCACATGGGCAGCTCACCGGGCCCGGCCTTATCCCATTTTAGTGAACCGGTGCCACGCCGGTCGGTGCACTCGTCCAGGTTGAAGTTGGAGGAGGAGCTCATGCGTCTACCAGGGGCGTCCAGCCGGTTTCGATGCGGGTCGCGGCGGGTTTCACTCGGTCTGGGTCGAAGATCTTCTCGCCGATGGAGCCGACCCTGATTACGCCGTCGTAGGGGTTGGTCAGTGAGTCGAGGTGACCGATTATCTCGGCGTCAATGCCCCGGCAATACTCAAAGGCGAGAGTGGTGTCCAACAGACGGCAGCCCCGCAGGGTGAGTCCATCGATGTAGCACAGGCCCTGCAGACTCTGAACGGTGCAGTCGACGAGGGTGACGTTGCGAGAGTTCCAGCCCAGGTACTCCCCCACGATCACCGAGTTCTCCACCACCACATTCTCACAGTTCCAGAAGGCGTCCTTACTCAGCAGCACACTGTCCCGTACGGTCACGTCCCGGGCCCCGTCGAAGGCGTAGTTCCCGGTGAGCCGCAGCCGTTCGGCAGTCACCCCGACGGCGTCCTTGGCGAAGTAGTCGCCGGTGGCATTCACCTCCGCTAGCGTCACTTCCCGGCAGCTCCACAGGGTTTCTTCGGCATGTGGCAGGTCCACCCGCTGCAGGCTGATACCGCGGCCGCGGCGGAAGGTCTTTGGTGCGGCCACCAGCGTGCCTTCAATGCGGATGTCGTCCGTGTACCAGATGCCGGAGCGGGCGGTCTCCAGCAGAGCGCCGCCGGTGACCGACACGTCCTGGCAGTACCAGAGCGGATACTTCCACTCGAACACGCTGTCGCTGATACGCAGACCGCGGCTCTCCTTAAGCGGGGATTCACCGTCGCTGAATGTGGAGTGGACGATGGTCAGATCGCGAGAGGCGTACAGCGCGCGTTCGCCGGTCAAGTGCTGATGGTCGACCATCGAGTCGCTGTTGCCGAGACAGTCGGTCGGTGCTGCTGGGGTTGCGGCTAATGTCATGGCACACGACTCTAGGAAGCCGACGTCCTCGCAACGAGGCATTATCAGTACCTGTCAGCGATCTCCTCTTCATCGTGCCGGCTCCGAGTCCGAACAGGTGCAGGCCGTCTCCACGACGTCGCCTCCGGCAGGGGAGCATCGGACCCGGCGGGAGCCCGATGCGATCCAGCCGATGTCAACCCCGGTGCTGCGGGCGGAGCCAACGCGCGGGAATCGGCGCCTACACGTCCAAGCCGTAGAGGATGGTCCCCCGGGTGGCGGTGTAACCCAGGTCGCGGAACAGGTCGACGGCGCCGCTGGGATCGTCTGACTCGAAGCCCGCGGCAGCGTACTCCATGCCGTCGGCCGCGTAGGCGCGCATGGCCGCGCACAGCAGCGCCGGGCCCACGTCCCTGGAACGGTAGTCGGCGAGCACGCCGATAACGTCCGTGTAACCCTCCCGCCAGCCGAGTGCCTCCCAGTCCTGCTCATAGCGGCTGGACAGCACGTAGCCGGCCACGCGCGCACGGTCCCCGGACCGGTCCAGCGCCACGAAGCTCCACTGGGGGGCGAAATAGGCACGCCCGGCCCGCCACTCCTCCGGGCTCATGCTGCCGCCGCCGGAGTCGGCGAAGGCCTGGTTGTGGGCTCGGCGCACGGCATCATCCAGGTCCTCCGACCACGGCTCGATACCGAGGAACCCATCCAGCTCAACCGTGGGTATCGCGGTGGCCAATGAGCGCCTGACCTCCCGGTACCAGCGGCGCGGCTCGAAGCGCAGCTCCAAGAGGTGATCCTTCATGCGTTCATCGTCCTCTAGGACCGTGGTGACGATGTGCGCTGGCGCGGAGGCGGCCGATCCGGACGGCTCACCTGCCCGTTCGGCACCGATGAGGTGCCGGGCCCGCTCGGTCTGCCAGTGCAGCAGCGCCACTCCGATGCCGCGCCTACGCCAGGCAGGGTCTACGGTCCCGGTCATGGAGGCGTAGATCTCCCCCGCCGGACGCAGCCGCACCAGCCCGAATGCGCGCATCACACCATCGGCGTCGCGCCCGGCCACACCGGAATAGGTGGGGTCTACGAAGTACTCGGCGGTCTCCTGCGCGGTGGTGCGGTAGGGCGGGTTGTCGGCAGCCTCAGAGCGGGCGACCAGATCGGCGAGCTCGGCATTATCGCGAGGTCCAAGCGGCGACCAGGTGAGCATGCGGGGCAAGGCGGACCGGGGACCGGGACGGAACATGGCCCAGGGGCCACCCGGACCGGTGCGGGGCGTCGAACCGTAAACCGGCGTCATATGCGTCTCCTTCGACGGGACGGTGCCCGACCTCGGGCCTGGACGGATCAGATGTTGGATGAAGCGGGTCGCTCCAGGTTACCCGAGCAGCCCACCCGCACCGCGTGCCGTCGGCGCGGAGGCGTCACCGGCGGCGGGCCTCCGGAGCCTCAGGCGTCGATGCGCTCGCGGTCGATGTCGGCGGCGCCCTCGATGATGAAGTCGCGGCGCGGCTCCACGCTGGAGCCCATGAGCAGCTCAAACACGTTCTCCGCCTCGGCGAGCTCGGCCTCGTCGCTCAGGGTGATGCGCCGCAGGGTGCGGTGCTCCGGCTCCATCGTCGTCTCGGCCAGCTGGTGGGCATCCATCTCCCCCAGGCCCTTGTAACGCTGGGGCTCCTTGAAGCTGCGCCCCTGCTTCTCCAGCTTGCGCAGGGTGGTGACCAGCTCCTCGTCGGAGTAGGTGTAGATGACTTCCTTCTTGCGTCGTCCCTGGGCGGATACCTCGATCCGGTGCAGCGGGGGCACGGCGGCGAAGACGCGGCCAGCCTCGATCATGGGGCGCATGTAGCGGAAGAACAGGGTCAGCAGCAAGGTGCGGATGTGGGCGCCGTCGACGTCGGCGTCGGTCATCAGGATGACCTTGCCGTAGCGGGCGGCCTCCAGGTCGAAAGTGCGTCCGGAGCCGGCCCCGACCACCTGGATGATGGCGGAGCACTCGGCGTTGCGCAGCATGTCCGCCTGGGACGCCTTCTGCACGTTGAGGATCTTGCCGCGGATCGGCAGCAGCGCCTGGAACTCGCTGTTGCGAGCGTTCTTGGCGGTGCCCAGGGCGGAGTCGCCCTCGACGATGAACAGCTCGGAGGAGGCGACGTCGTCGGAGCGGCAGTCGGCCAGCTTGGCGGGCAGCGTGGAGGTCTCCAGGGCGGTCTTGCGGCGGGTGATCTCCTTGTGCATGCGGGCGGACACGCGTGCGCGCATCTCCCCGACGATCTTCTCCTGCAGGGCGCGCGACTGGGTCTTCAGGTCGCGCTTGGAGGAGGTCAGCAGGGCGGTGAGCTCCTTCTCCACCACCTTGGCGACGATCTGGCGCACCGGGGCGGTGCCGAGCACCTCCTTGGTCTGTCCCTCGAACTGGGGCTCGGGCACGCGCACGGTGATGACGGCGGTCAGCCCCGCCAGGATGTCGTCCTTCTCGATGCGCCCGTCGCGGCTGGTGACCTTCAGGGCGCGGGAGTTGGCGTCGATCTGCTTGCGCAGCACCTTGGTGACGGCCTGCTCAAAGCCGGTCAGGTGGGTGCCGCCCATGGGGGTGGCAATAATGTTGACGAAGGAGCGCTCGGTGGTGTCGTAGCCGATGCCCCAGCGCAGGGCCACGTCCACGGTGCAGGTGCGCTCAACCTCGGTGGGGCGCAGGTGTCCGGTGCGCTGGTCGAGCTGCTGCACGGTCTCGGTGTAGGTCCCCTCGCCGGTAAGGCGGAAGGTATCGGTAACGGAGCCGTCGGTAGCCAGGAAGTCGACGAAGTCCGCAGTTCCGCCCTCGGCGTGGAAGACCTCGGCGCCCTCCTGGTCCGCGGCGCCGGAGGTGAACAGGTCGCCCGCACCCGCTGAGGCGTGGGCGGCCTTGGCGCTCAGCGCCGGGTCGCCGGCCGCAGGACCGCTGGCCGCGGCGGCGACGGCCTCCGGGTCGCGCTCATCGGTGAGGGTCAGCGTGAGCCCGGGCACCAGGAAGCTGGTCTGCCGCAGCCGGGCGCGCAGGGCGGTGATGTCGTACTGGGCGGGTGCGGGGAAGATCTCGGGGTCGGCCCAGTAGCGCACCCGGGTGCCGGTTACGCCCCGGCGCACCTTGCCGACCACGCGCAGCTGCGTGGCCTCGGTGTACTCCTCGAAGGGCGCATCTGGGTTGGGGCCCGTGGTGGGATCTGTGAAGACGCCGGGAACGCCGCGCCTGAAGCTCATGGCGTAAGTCTTACCGCCGCGGTCCACCTCCACGTCCATGCGGGCTGACAGGGCGTTGACCACGCTGGCGCCCACCCCGTGCAGGCCGCCGGCGGAGCCGTAGGAGCCGCCGCCGAACTTCCCGCCGGCGTGCAGCTTGGTGTAGACCAGCTCGACGCCGGTCAGCCCGGAGGAGGGCTCCACGTCCACGGGCACACCCCGACCGGTGTCGCGCACCTCAATGGACCCGTCGGCGTGGACCAACACGTCAATGCGGTCCCCGTAGCCCTCCAGGGCCTCGTCCACGCCGTTGTCGATGATCTCCCACACGCAGTGCATCAGGCCCCGCTGGTCGGTGGAGCCGATGTACATGCCAGGGCGCTTGCGCACCGCCTCAAGCCCCTCCAGCACGGAGAGGTGGCGGGCGGAGTAGGACTGGGAAGAATCTGGCACGGCCCGAATCTAGCCGATTGCCGGGGCGGCTTCGGCGCCCCGCGCCGCCGCCGGGATGTGGTCTTCGCCCGGCGCCGACGCGTCGACGCCACCCCTGATTCCCGTGATTCCCTGCGTTCGCCGTGGGCGCAGGGGGTGCGCCCGGGGCGGAAAACGGCCCTTCAGCGTTGGCGCGGGCGCCCAGCGGTGGTGAAATCGAGCCATGAGCACCGCAACTCCTATCTCCACCACGGTCGCCGATCCGACGGCCGTGCCCGAACAGGCCACCGGCCAGGCCGCGGCGACCGAGACGCGTCCGCTCACCACCGCCGACCGCTGTGACGTCTGCGGCGCGCAGGCCTATCTGCGCGTGGTCCTCGCCTCCGGCGAGCTGCTGTTCTGCGCCCACCACGGCCACGCCCACCGTGACGCCCTGGAGCGCCAGGCCCTGTTCATCCAGGACGAGTCCGACCGCCTCACCCGCTCAAACGAGTCCGACTGACCGACTAGGCGGGCGGCTCGCCCGTCGGATCCTTCAACTTTCTGCCTACGCCCTCTGGCTGAGTCGGCCAGAGGGCGTAGTAGTGGTGCACCGGGCCGTGCCCGTGGCCGACACCGAGCAGGTCGGCGTGCGCTAGGGCGCCGGTCAGGTAGGCCTTGGCGTCTCGTACCGCCGCGATCCAGCTGTCACGCTGCGGACGCAGGGCGGCGACGGCGGACGACAGCGTGCAGCCCGTCCCGTGGGTGTTGCGGGTGCGCACGCGGCGACCCGGCAGCAGCACCGTGCTGTCGGTGTCGGCATACACGTCGGCTGCCCCTCCCGCCAGGTGGCCGCCCTTGAGCAGCACCCGGCGAGCCCCGCGGGCGAGCAGCGCCTCGGCCTGGCGGCGCATCTCGTCGGGGCTCGTGGCGGGCTCGCATCCCAGCAGCGCGGCCGCCTCCGGCAGGTTCGGCGTGATCAGATCCGCCCGCATGCACAGGCGGCGCAGCGCCGCCAGGGCGTCGGCGTCGAGCAGGCGGTCCCCGGAGGTTGCCACCATCACCGGGTCCAGGACGGTTCCGGGCAGACCGGGGAGGTACTCCCCCACCGCGTCGGCCAGCTCGGCGGTGGCGAGCATGCCGATCTTGGTGGCGTCGGGGGCGATGTCCGCCAGCAGGGTGTCCAGTTGCAGGCGCACGAAGTCCACGGGTACGGCATGCACCCCGGTTACCCCGCGCGTGGACTGAGCGGTCAGTGCGGTGACCACGCTCATCCCGTAGGCGCCGAGCGCCCCCATGGTCTTCAGGTCCGCCTGGACGCCGGCGCCGCCGGAGGGATCGGAGCCGGCGACGGTCAGCACCCTGGGGATTGTGCTGGTCATTGTCCGCTCTCCCAGGCCCCGCGCAGTTGCTGCGCGGCCTCCCGCGGATCATCCGCCAGGCAGATGGCGGAGACGACGGCGGCCCCGGCCAGTCCCCCTGCGCGCAGAACGGGAAGGTCCGCGCTGGTGACTCCGCCGATGGCGACGCACGGCAGGCCAGCGGACGCGGCCAGGCGGATGACGCCACCCGTGCCGATGCCTGCGGGCGCGTCCGTCTTGGTGGCGGTGGCCCGTACCGCCCCTATGCCAACGTGGTCGCAGGCGCCCTCCGATTCCGCCGCGGAGAGTTCCTCCGGGGTGGCTGCGGACAGGCCCAGGTAGGCGGCTTCACCGATGAGCTCACGCACCACGGTCGCAGGCAGGTCCCGCTGCCCCACGTGCACGCCTGCCACCGGCGCCCCCAGACCGCGGGCCGCCAGGAACACGTCTACGCGGTCGTTGACGATCACCGGCACCTGCCTACCGACGGCGTGAGCGACGCCGAGGACCTGGGCGAGGAAGCCGGCGCCGTCGGCGTGCTTGGCGCGCACCTGCACGCAGGTGACACCGCCCGCCACGGCGGCACGGACGGTGTCGGTGACCGTGCGGCCGCGGGAGCGGCACTGGTCGGCGTCGGTGACCAGGTAGACCCGCAGGTCCGGTGCGGGCCTCATGAGACGGGGATCCTGGCGAGGTCGTCGGCATCCAAGCAGTACAGAGAGTCGAGCAGGGCGACCTGGAAGGAGCCCGGACCCGCAGCAGTCTCGGCAGCGATCTCGGCGGCCGCGCTGTATACGGCGTGGCAGGCAACGGTTGCGGCGAAGGCGTCGGTGCCGATGGCGCGCCCGGCCGCAAGGAAGCCGGCCGCCAGCGCCCCCAGGGCGCAGCCGCCGCCGGTCACGCGGGTGAGCAGGGCGGAGCCGCCACCCACCCGGGCCAGGCGTCCGTCATCAACGATGGCATCCACGGGGCCGGACACGGCGACCACCGCACCGGTGCGGGCCGAGAGCGCCCGCGCGGCTCCTAGGGCGGCGGCAACATCATCGGCGGTCTCCACGCCCCTGCCTCCCGCGCCGGAGCCGGCAAGGGCCATGATCTCCGAGGCATTGCCGCGGATGACGGTCGGCTCCTCCTCCAGCAGCCGGTGGGCGAGCTCGGTGCGGTGTACCAGCGTGCCTACCGCCACGGGGTCCAGCACCCACGGCACGCCTGCCGCACGCGCGGCAGCGGCGGCCTCCAGGGCCGCGGCGCGCTGCTCGGGCTGAGGCGTTCCCAAGTTGATCAGCAGCGCGGAGGCGACGGCGGCGAAGGGCCCGGCCTCCCCGGTGACGTCGACCATCGCGGGAGCGGCCCCGGTGGCCAGTAGGACATTGGCGGTGAAATTCGTGACCACGGAGTTGGTGATGCAGGCAACCAGTGGGCCGGCGGCGCGCAGGGACTCCAGCACTTCCGCGGTACCGGCGGGCGGCGCGGGCGCCCTCAGGACCGAGGGCTCGGCGGGGCAGTCACTCGAATAAGCACTTGCGGACGCGTGCTGCGGCATGCGACATCCCTTCGTCAGCATTATCTGGACAGGTTCAACGGGTTTCTC
>NZ_PIZD01000066.1:0-7149 GCF_010365615.1 Actinomyces sp. 565 | reverse complement strand
CGCCCCGGAACCGGGCGGTTCCGGGGCGGCCGGGCGGTGCGCTGAGCAGCTGGCCCGCGGCTCAGTCGTCCAGGTAGTCGCGCAGCACCTGGGAGCGGCTGGGGTGGCGCAGCTTGCTCATGGTCTTGGACTCTATCTGGCGGATCCGCTCGCGAGTCACCCCGTAGACCTTGCCGATCTCGTCCAGGGTCTTGGGCTGGCCGTCGGTCAGGCCGAAGCGCATGGACACCACGCCCGCCTCCCGCTCGGACAGAGTGTCCAGGACGGCGTGCAGCTGCTCCTGCAGCAGGGTGAAGCTGACGGCATCGGCCGGTACGACCGCCTCGGAGTCCTCGATCAGGTCACCGAACTCGCTGTCTCCGTCCTCGCCGAGCGGAGTGTGCAGGGAGATGGGCTCGCGCCCGTACTTCTGCACCTCTACGACCTTCTCCGGCGTCATGTCCAGCTCGACGGCCAGCTCCTCCGGGGTGGGCTCGCGGCCCAGGTCCTGCAGCATCTGCCGCTGCACACGGGCAAGCTTGTTGATGACCTCGACCATGTGGACGGGGATGCGGATGGTGCGCGCCTGGTCCGCCATGGCGCGGGTGATGGCCTGGCGGATCCACCAGGTGGCGTAGGTGGAGAACTTGTAGCCCTTGGTGTAGTCGAACTTCTCCACCGCGCGGATCAGACCGAGGTTGCCCTCCTGGATGAGGTCCAGGAAGAGCATGCCGCGGCCGGTGTAGCGCTTGGCCAGGGAGACCACCAGGCGCAGGTTCGCCTCCAGCAGGTGGTTCTTGGCGCGCTGGCCGTCCTGAGCCACCCAGTGCAGCTCACGGCGGTACTTGGCGTCCAGGTCGTTGCCCTCGGTGGCCAGCAGGTGCTCGGCGTACAGGCCGGCCTCGATGCGCTTGGCCAGCTCAACCTCCTGCGCGGCATTGAGGAGGGCGACCTTGCCGATCTGCTTGAGGTAGTCCTTGACCGGGTCCGCAGTGGCGCCGGCGGTGACGACCTTCTGTGCGGGCTCGTCGCCCTCGTCTGAGTCCGATACCGTGAAGGAGCCGTCCTTGCTCTTCTCGCCCTTGGACTTCTTGGTCTTCTTGCCCGCCGCCTTCTCGGCCTCTTCACGGCGCATGCGCTCCAGCTCACCGGTCAGTGCCGCGATTGAGGGGCTCATCTTGATGCCCTTGATGACCCAGCCGCGGAAGATGTACCCGTTCTTGGTCAGGAACTCACGTGCGACAACGGGCTCCTCCTCGCCGGGGACAATGAAACGCGGCACGGGCCCATGCCCGTAGGGGGCCAGGGTGATCGGCTCCTCCAGGGTGCCGTCGCCGGAGATCTCCAGCCCCTCAACCACGGTGCGGCTGCGCACGAACAGCGTGGCGCCGGGGGCCAGCTGTACGTCCTTCAGGGCTGCAGGTGTGTTGAAGGGGCGCCGCTTGGTCCCGTCGCCGTTCTCCTCCAGCGAGACATCCAGGTAGTAGTCGCGCAGCTCGGGGGCGGGGGCGGCGTCGTCCCCCTGAGTGTCGACGTCGTCCTCATCTACGTCCTGTACGTCATCCGCGTCGGCGTAGTCGTCCTCGTCGTAGTCGGCCTCGTCGTCATCCTCGGCGTCGAGGTCGTCCTCTGCGTCCAGGTCGTCTTCCTCGTCGAGGTCGACGTCCTGGTTGCCGTCAAGGACCTCGTCGACGTCGTCAGCGAGTTCGACGCGCTCCCGCCTGGTTGTGGGAGTAGGAGCAACTGTGGAAGTAGCCACGGATTTCCTTTCACGGGCGGACGGTTGAGCCGGAGGGGCGCACAGAGCCCTGCGGAAGTCTACGCGAGGAATCCAAACGGTTCCGCAGGCGTGCGCGCCGCACCGCGGGAGGCTCGGACAGGACTCGGCATCCGCCACCGGCAGAAGGGACAACGATGCAGACGGCGCGTCTTATTCCCGCGGCACGTCTCCGGCTTGCCGCCAGAGGCACCCGGCAGCCCGCCGAGCGGCACTCGCGAACGGCCCGCGCACCACACGCCCGGCTCCCGTGCCCGCCACAAGCGCAGCACCGTTCCCCGCGGGCCGGACTCAATCATCTAGCCTGGGGGCATGACCGACGTTGATGCATTGCTGCCACTGGTACGCAGCGCCGTCGATGCGCGCCTCGAGCACGTTCTGGGCGAGCTGCGCGCCCGGTGGCACGATCCTTCCGGTGCCGCGGACGACCTATTCGACGCCGCCGCCACCGCGGTGTCCGGCGGCAAGCGCATGCGTGCGGTCCTGGGCGCCGTGGGCCTGGCGCTGCTGACTCAGGACGGCGCCGCTTCCGGCGACCGCGGCCGGGGCGGGTGCCGTAGCGGCAATCGCGACGAGAGCCGCCCCGAGCCACCCAGGCGTGAGGACGTGCTCACCGGCTCTACCGCCGCCTATTTGGGCGCCGCGCTGGAGCTCTATCAGGCCAGCGCACTTGTTCACGACGATGTGATCGACGCCGCAGACACCCGCCGTGGTCTGCCCTCCGCACACCGCCGGTTTGCGGCCCGCCACCTTGAGAACGGTTGGCGCGGCGCGGCGGAAAACTATGGCGTGAGCGCCGCGATCCTCCTGGGCGACCTGCTCATGTCGGCCGCCGCGTCAGAAATGGGAGCGGCGGCCGCCGCCTGTGGCCCCTGCGCCGGCAGAGCCGGCCGGGACGCCTTCGACGCCATGACCACGGAAGTCGCCGTGGGCCAGTTCCTGGACGTGCACCACGAGGTACTTCCCCTGCCTGCCCCCACCGCGCAACCGGTGCAGGCGGGTGCCGCCATGCACCGGGCCGCGCTCGCGGTTGTGCGGCACAAGTCCGCGCGCTATTCAGTGATGTACCCGCTGCTAGTCGGGGCGCTGCTGGCCGGCGTGGATCCGCACAGTGAGCTGTTCAGGGTGCTGGAGGTGTTCGGGGAGGAGATCGGAATCGCCTTCCAACTGCGTGACGACGTCCTCGGCGTCTTCGGCGATCCGTCCCTCACCGGTAAGCCGGCGGGCGATGACCTGCGCGAGGGCAAGCGCACAGTACTGCTGGCCCTGACCTGGCAGCGGTGCAGTGACGCCGACCGCGCCCTGCTGACCCGGGTGCTGTCACGGGGCCATGCCGCCGCGGATGAGGACATCGCAGCGGCCACTGAGGTTATCCGTGACTGCGGCGCCCTGACGGCGCACGAGGAGGAGATCGCGAGCCACACCGCCGCCGGCCTGGGCGCCCTGGCGGCTTCGCCCGCCACACTGAATGACGTCGCGCGGCAGTCACTGACCGCCCTGGCGGAGGTTCTGACCTCCCGCCGCAGCTAGCGCCCAATCCGCGTCCCAAGCGGTTCCAGTGTCTTATTGAGCACGTACCGCCGAGCGGCGTAATGCACCGGGTGCCCGTGAGGCCCGTACACTCGGCCCCGTGAGCAAGGATCCTCTCATCGGCCGTCTGGTCGACGCTCGTTATGAGATCGTCGACCGGGTGGCCCGTGGGGGCATGGCCACCGTCTACCGGGCGCAGGACCGCCGCCTGGATCGTCTGGTAGCGCTGAAGCTCATGCACCCGCACCTGGCCGACTCCCCCGACTTCGTGGCCCGGTTCCGGCGCGAGGCCAGAGCGGCAGCCCGACTGTCCAACCCCGGGGTGGTGGCGGTATACGACCAGGGCAGCCTAGACGGCGTCGCCTACCTGGTGATGGAGCTCGTGGAGGGCCCCAATCTGCGTGACCTCATCGCGGCAGGTCCCCTGACTGTAAGGGAGGCGCTCGGGCTGACGGCCCAGGTGCTCCGGCCCCTGGGGGCCGCTCACCGCGCCGGCTTGGTGCACCGGGACGTCAAGCCGGAGAACGTGCTGCTGCCCGCCGACGGGTCGGTAGCCAAGGTCGCCGACTTCGGCCTTGCTCGCGCCGTCACGGAGGTCACCCAGACCACCACCGGGAACGTCCTGGGCACGGTCGCCTACCTCGCGCCGGAGCTGATTACCACCGGTTCCTCAGCCCCTTGCGCAGACGTCTTCTCCGTGGGCGTGATCCTGTACGAGCTACTCACCGGCGCCCAGCCCTTCACTGCGGAGACTCCCATCCAGATCGCCTTCCGCAACGTTCATGAGGACGTGCCCGCGCCGTCGGAGCGCCTGCCCGACCTGGCGCAGAGCGTTGACGCCCTGGTAGCACAGATGACCCGCCGGGCGCCAGAGGAGCGGCTGGCCGACGCCGACGCGGCACTGAGCCGACTGCGGCAGGTCGTCTCCGCCCTGTCCGACGCGGAGCTGGCGGTCAAACGCGGTGGGGCCACCGGTTCGGTGCGTACCCAGGAGGTGCTGGCGGCCAATGCCGAGGCCGCCCACACCGCGATGCTGGCGGCCGACGGCGACGCGAGCGAGCCTGACGACGCCCAGGTCCCCGCGGACGCGGCCACCCCGGGCGCCGGCCTGCGCACGGTGTCCCTGCCCATCGGCTCCATAGCCCCGGACGAGGACTCCGAGTCCCGCGACGGCACCACCCGTGCGCTGGACCGCCGCCAGGCGGTGCGGGCCGGGTCGCAGGAGGAGACCGCGAGGGTAGCCCGGCATTCCGCACGCCGCCCGCGTCGGCGCGCACTGGTTGCCGCCGGGTTGGTGCTGCTGACCGCCGGAGGCGCAGGCGCCTGGTACTTCGGTGCCGGTCCGGGGCGTACGGTCCCGGTGCCGCAGATCGCCGGGATGACCGCTGCTGAGGCGCAGGCGCTAGTCGAGTCGGCGGGACTGGTCTGGGGCGCCCCCACTCGCGCCTATTCCGACACAGTGCCCGCGGACTCGGTGATCTCCTCCTCCCCCGAGGCCGCGACCCGCATGCACCCCGGAGAGGCAGTCACCCCGGTGATTTCCCGTGGCATTGAGCAGAAGACCGTTCCCGACGTCGTCGGTTCCAGCCAGGACGACGCCACCACCGCGATCACGGACGCAGGGCTGTCGCTCGGCGCCGTCACCAAGACCTATTCAGACTCGGTCGCATCCGGCATGGTCATCTCCTCCGAACCGGTTGCGGGCACAACCGTGAACCACTCCTCGGCGGTCGCGATCGTGGTGTCGCTGGGACGCCAGCCCGCCGTCGTCCCGGATGTCACCGGCATGAGCGTTGACGACGCCACCACTACGCTGCAAGCGGCCGGGCTCACGCTCGGTACGCAGTCGGAGGCGTTCTCCGACGACGTCGCCTCAGGGCTGGTCATTTCCTCCAGCCCTGCATCCGGCGCGGAGGGCTACTACCACGGTGACGCGGTGGACGTGACGGTATCCAAGGGCCCGGAGATGGTGAACGTGCCGGACGTCGCCGGCATGAGCGAGCAGGAGGCCACGGCGGCGCTCCAGGAAGTCGGCCTGGAGGTGGAGGTGTCCCGGGTCCTGGGTGGCCTGTTCGGCACGGCGCACTCCACCGATCCGGCTGCGGGTGAAAGCGTGCGGAAGGGCTCGAAAGTAACCTTGAACGTGGTCTGATCGGCGCTGAGCCGGAGCGGCGGCTCTGAGCCCCCGACTGGCACAACCGAGGCGACCGCCTGGCACAACCGGGCGACGGCGCCCACGGGCCTGCCGCCCCTGAGCGCCGTCGTTTTAGCGGTTGGCGTCAGCCGCGCAGCATCTCCGCAACCTCGAAGGCCATCTCCAGTGACTGCTGGTGGTTCAGCCGCGGATCCACGAGGGTCTCGTAACGGCGCGCCAGCCCGGCCTCGTCGATGTGCTCCCCACCGCCGAGGACCTCGGTGACATCGTCCCCGGTGAGCTCCACGTGAATGCCCGCGGGCACGGTACCCAGGGCCCGGTGTACCTCGAAGAAGCCACGGACCTCATCCATGATCGTGTCGAAGCGACGGGTCTTGTAGCCGTTTTCCGAGGTGATGGTGTTGCCGTGCATGGGGTCGGTGATCCAGGTGACCGGTCGGCCATCGGCGCGGACGATCTCCACCAGCTCCGGCAGTACATCCCGGATGCGGTCAGCACCCATACGCGTGATCAGGCTGAGCCGACCGGGGTCGCCTTCGGGGTTGAGGTGGTCGATCAGGGACAGCAGCTCCTCGCGGGTGGTCGTCGGGCCGATTTTCACACCCACCGGGTTGTGCACGCCCGCCAGCAGGGCCACATGGGCGTCGTCGGCGCCACGGGTGCGCTCCCCCACCCACAGGAAGTGGGCGGAGGTGTCGTAAAGGCGTCCGCTGCGGGAGTCCTCACGCGTCATGGCGTCCTCGTACTCCAGCAGGAGGGCCTCGTGGGCGGCGTAGAAGTCGACCTGGCGCAAGGCCTCGAAGTCCACGCCGGCGGCCTCCATGAAGCGCATCGCCCGGTCAATCTCCCCGGCGAAGGACTCAAAGCGCTTGTAGGCGGGATTCGCGGTGAAACCCCGGTTCCAGGAGTGGACCTCCCGCAGGTCCGCGTAGCCTCCCATGGTGAAGGAGCGAATTAGGTTCAGGGTGGTGCCGGCGCGCAGGTAGGCGTCAACCATCCGCTGCGGGTTGGGGATGCGGGCCTCGGCGGTAAAGGCGTGGTCATTGACCGAGTCACCGCGGTAGGAGGGCAGAGTGACGCCGTTACGGGTCTCGGTGTCCGAGCTGCGCGGCTTGGCGTACTGGCCCGCCATGCGCCCGATCTTGACCACCGGGGTGGAGGCTCCGTAGGTGAGCACCGCGGCCATTTGCAGGATGGTCTGCAGCTTCAGGCGGATGTTGATGGCGGTGTTGTCATGGAATGACTCGGCGCAGTCTCCCCCCATGAGCACGAATGCCCGGCCCTGCGATGCCGATACCATCTTCTCGCGCAGCGAGTCCACCTCACCGGCGAATACCAGCGGGGGCCGGGTGCGCAGGTCCGCCGCAGCGTCGGCGAGCGCCTGCGGGTCCGGGTAATGGGGCTGCTGGGCGGCGTGGTGCTGACGCCAGCCGGCTGCCTCGCCGGGAACCTGGAGCTCGTTCATCATGGCGCCAGCATAGGCGAGCGCCGCGTCTGGCTGGGCGTCTCGCCACAAGGTGGGATATAAGGCACGTCCTCGGTCCCGCCCGGGCCCGCTCCGTGACGGCGCGAAAGTGCCGGTTCAAAACGGTTCGACCGGCTGGTTGGAGGTGGGACCGGGCCGGTCGGCCACGGCGATCCGTGTCCGACCGGCCCGTCCATAGGTAGCCCACGCCTGGCGGCGGGGGCGGCGGCTCACGCCTCGCCG
>NZ_PIZD01000065.1:765-90067 GCF_010365615.1 Actinomyces sp. 565 | reverse complement strand
AACCCATGAGACTCAACCGTCCCAGAAGTCATGAGACTCAACCGTCCCAGAAGTGTGGAGACAGCACAGTACCCCTACGGTACGAACCGTCACCGCGGGGTACGAATCGTCGAACAGAACGTACGAACAGTCGTCACGAGGTACGAACCGTCAACCAGGGTATGCGGAGCGCCGGGTAATGTCTCAGGACATCGGTGACAGTTCTGTGCCAGGACATACGAACCGCCGGGCTGGCATCGCCGCAAACACCAACCGCCGACCCCACCACGCCACAAGTACCGGTCCCGGCACGCCAATCCGCCAGACACGCGCGCCAGCCACCACCGGAGTAACCACTACTCCCACAAGCCAGAGGTGCCGCCGAATGAACGATGCCGCAAAGTCTGCAAGGGCAAGGAAGTGGCCCGGCAGGCGAGTGAGCTGCTCGAAGTTCTCACTCACCTGGTCCGGGCCATTGGCGCCCATGCGGATGCCCTCGGCAGGTGGTTCAACTGAGCCATCTGCCTAGGGAAGTCACCCGGTAACAGCAGGATGGCGCCCCACCTTTCTGCCGCCCGGATTTCCCCGGGGCGAGCGCCCTAGCGGGGTCAGCGCCGGGGCCTGTGTGGACACGTGGCCCGTGGGATCCGGCGGCAGGCGTGCGCGGTACGGGTTAGACGTCCATGGGCGCGGCGAAGGTGCGGAAGTCGCCGTCGTGCCGGGCGTGCAGCTCCCAGATCCGGTCGGCCAGGGCGGCCGGCTCGTGGGAGGGTTCGCCGCCACCGATACCACGCGGAATGATCAGCTGGGCGACGTGAACCCCCTCCGGGGCGAGCGCGTCGTGCAGGAGCTGCCCGTAGGCACTCTCCCCGGCGAAGGCTACCGAGGTGCCGGTGACCCTAGGGCCCGGGCGGACGGCGGAGCCGCCGTTGATCAGCAGGATCGTGCCGCGGCCGAGCTCGCGCATGCCCGGAAGTACCTGACGCACCGCGTTGACCGGGCCGTACACGGACATCTCGATGGGGCCGACCAGGTCCTCCGCGCTCGTCTCCAGCACGGGCTTCATGAACTCGCGGGCCGGTACGGGGCTCCACTGGAGCACCTCAATGGGGCCGAGCTCGTCGGCGGCGTCGGCCAGGGCCCGGGTCAGCGCCTCGCCGTCGCGGCCGTCGGCGACGTAGCCGCGGGCGTTCACGCCGTCGGCGCTCAGGGCGGCGACCCGCTCATCCAGGTGCTCGCGGCTGCGGGAGATCAGGGCGACGTTGAAGCCCTCCCGCCCGAAGCGGCGGGCGACGGCGCGGCCCAGCCCCGGGCCGCCGCCGATAATGGCGATGGTGGTCATGATGGTTTCCTCCGGTATCTGGCGTTTGGACGGTGCTTATTCGGTGTGCTGGTCCGGTGGCTCGGTGCCGAGACCGGCACTAGTGACGTGCCCAGACCGGCACTAGTGACGTGCCCAGACCGGCACTAGTGACGCGCCGCGGACGCCGGGCGCCGCATCGCGCAGTCGATCGGAGGCTACGCCGCCCCTCCCGGTTTCGGGAGTCCCTACCAGGGCCTCCTAAAAGACCAGCGCAGGATGACCCAACCGCCGCCGGGTCTCTTTAACAGCTCGTGCCGGGAGCTGCCCGCCAACCGTTCCCCGGTGCCACTCAGCCGCCACGCCCTCAGGCCGAAAGCGCAGTTAAAGACTGTCACAGCCACTTGCGGTGCTTGAAGAAGGCGATACAGCCAATGACCACCACCACGCTCAGGAGCGCGACGGCCGGATAGCTCCACGGCCACGCGAGTTCAGGCATGTGCTCGAAGTTCATCCCGTACCAGCCGACAATAAGCGTCAGCGGGGCGAAAATCGCGGTGACGATCGTGAGTGCCGCCATAATGTGGTTCTGCCGCACGTCCAGATGCATCTTGTACAGGTCACGCATCTGGAGGGTCTGGTCGCGCAGTGAGGATGCCTGGTCGCGTAGCTTGTCGAGCCGACCGTAGACCGTGCGGAAGTACCGCAGATCCTCCTCCCGGAAGAAGCCGTTCTCGTTCTCCTCAAGGATCTGCGTGAGATCCATGAGGTGGTCGTAGTGGCTGTCGAGGTCGCGCAGTTCGGAGCGCATATCATTGATCCGCTCTGCTGCGCCCACGGCGGTATCGTCCAGAATTGCATCCTCCATGCGGTCGAGTTCGCGCTCGTAGCCGCGCAGTAGGGCCGCGTCGTCCTTGATGATCTGCATGAGGAAGTCGGCCAGGAAACGCTCCAGTCCCGGTCGACGCCAGCGACGGGCGGCGGCGATGGCCGCCACGAGTCCCGTGGCCGTCTCCTGGGCATCGATGAACACCACGCCCTTCTCATCCAGTGCGAAGGCGAAGCGCTTATCCGGAGCATCGGGTGACGTGCGGTCCGGGATCAAGACCGTGCCCGTGATCGCGTCGTAGTTGACCTCGGCCTGAGTGCCCAGGGCGACGTCGGGGTCGGGGTCGATGTCGATGCCCAGCTCGAAGGCGCCGCGGCGCTGGGCCCACTGTTGGGGAGTCAGCACGGCGACGAACTGTCTGTCCGCGTTGTGCAGTTCCTCCGGGGCGCACGGAGTCAGTGACTCGTCGATCAGGTAGTGCACGGATTCTCCTCGGTGTGGCACAACAACACGATTGGCGGCTCCGGGAATTGGATGATGCGCCCGCACCCGTCCACCCTTGCGGTTGGGCATTGTCCCATAGGAACGGTGGTCCGTGCTCTATTCAGGTGTACCTCAGTACAGCGTGCCACCACCCAGCTGCTGAGCCTTGACCAGGTCGCGCAGCAGCCAGCCGACGACCTTCGGGTCGTAGTGGTCGAAGATGCGCGGCAGCGAGCCGTCATCCAGGGTGGAGAAGGTGGCCAGGTCCTCATCGGTCAGCTCGAAGTCGAACACGTCGAAGTTCTCCTCCATGCGGTTGCGATGAGTGGTCTTGGGGATGACCACCACGTCCTTCTGGATCAGCGCCCGCAGGATCACCTGCCCCGGCTTCTTGCCGTACTTGGCGCCGATCTCGGTGAGGACCGGGTTGGCGAAGATGTTGTTCTGCCCCTCGGCGAAGGGCGCCCAGGCCTCGTGGACGACGCCGAGCTCGGCCATGACCGTGTGCGCGGCGTCGTCCTGGCGGAACGGGTGCGTCTCGACCTGGTTGACGGCCGGCGTGATCTCGGCCAGCGCGGCCACATCGACCAGCCGCTCGGGGTAGAAGTTTGACACGCCGATGGCGCGCAGCTTGCCGGCCTTGTAGGCGTCCTCCATGGCCCGGTAGGCGCCCGGGTAGTCGCCCATGGCCTGGTGCAGCAGCATGAGGTCGATGTGGTCGGTGCCGAGCTTGTCCAGCGACTCGTCGATGGAGGCGGTGGCGCGCTCGTAGTTCATGTTGGATACCCAGATCTTGGAGGTGATGAACACTTCCTCGCGCGGCAGCCCGCTCTTCGCGACGGCGGCGCCCACGCCCTCCTCGTTGCCGTAGGCCTGCGCGGTGTCGATGAGTCGGTAGCCGACCTGGAGGGCCTCGCTCACGCAGCGCTCGGTCTCCTCCGGCGGAGTCTGGAAGACGCCGTAGCCGAGTACGGGCATCTCGACGCCGTTGTTGAGGGTTTTGGTGGGGACGGTGGTGGTCATGAGTCTGCCTCCTGGGGTGGGCAGCGAATCCGGGTTGCGGATCGCCGGATGTTCTGGTTCGGATGGTTGGTGGTGCAGGTGGTGGCCGTACGGTGGGAGTCCCGCTAGCAGGGCGGGGTCAGGCCTGCTGGGAGTAGTCGTTGACCGTCGTCGTGAAGGCGGGCGGCTCGTCGGGGATCACGTAGTAGGGGGCCTGCGGGGTCTCATTGATCGCGGCGATCTCCGCCTCCGTCAGCTCGACGTCGAGGGCGGCGAGGTTGTCGGCCATGTGGGCGGGATTCAGGGTCTTGGGGAAGGTGATGTTCTTCTCCGCCAGGTGCCAGGCCAGGATCACCTGGGCGGGGGTGGCGCCGGTGCGCTGCGCGGCGGCGGCGATTGCGGGCTCTTCCAGCAGGGTCTTGTCGCCGTGGCCGAGCGGGTACCAGGCCTCCACCAGGATTTCGGTGCCGGCGGCGCGGTCCATCTGGCCCTTCAGCTCGTGCTGGTTCCAGCGCGGGTGCGCCTCCACCTGGTTCACGACCGGCTTGATAGAGGCGACGTCCAGGACCTCCTGGAACTTGGCGATCGGGAAGTTGGACAGGCCGATCGAACGGATCTTGCCCGCGGCCACGGCCTCCTCCATCGCCTTCCAGCCGGAGGTGTACTCGCCGTAGGGCTGGTGGAACAGCAGCAGGTCCAAGTAGTCCAGCCCCAGGCGCTCCAGGGTGGCGTCGATGTCCTTCACTGCCTGCGCGTAGGGGTAGGACTGGGGGAACAGCTTGCTGGTGATGAACAGGTCCTCGCGCTTCACGGTGCCGGCGGCGATGGCGTCCCGCACCACCTCGCCGACGGCCACCTCGTTGAAGTAGGCGTTGGCGGTGTCGATGTGGCGGTAGCCGAGTTCGAGGGCCTGCGGCAGGTGCTCGCGCACCTGGTCTGAGGTCATCTGGAAGACGCCGTAGCCCAGCGCCGGGATGTCGATGCCGTTGTTCATGGTGAAGGACGGGATGGTGGTCATGGTCTGCTCCTCGTATCGGCTCGGCGCCGTCTGGCCGTTTTGCTCATATCGGCTCAACTGTTGCGTCACGCATAAGTCTTCGCCCCACAGGCGCGAATGTAAAATGCCAATATCGGAGCTCTTTATGCATCGAGCGCATACAGGGGGAGAGCGAGGAGCAGGTGGACTTCGAGCAGCTGCGCCAACTGGAGGCGATCGCGCGCGAGGGCACACTCAGCGCCGCGGCCCGCTCCCTGCACCTGTCCCAGCCGGCGCTCAGCCGCTCGCTGCAACGCCTGGAGGCCGAGCTCGGCCAACCGCTCTTCGATCGCCCCGGACGCCGCCTGGTGCTCAACGAGGCCGGGCGCGTCGCCCTGGAACATGCCGACCGGCTCCTGCGCGAGGAGCAGGCACTGCGCACCGCCCTGGGTGACCTCGCCCGCCGCACCCGGGCGCTGCGGGTGGGCACGGTCGCGCCCGCGCCGCTGTGGCGGCTGACCTCGTTGATCGTCGAACGCTTCCCGGGGCTGGTGCTCACCTCGCAGAGCCTTAGCCAGGAAGAGGTTGAGGAGGGCGTCGTCAACGGCGAGCTGGACCTGGGCATCTCGCTGCGTCCCCACCCGCTGCCGAGCGTGCGCTCGGCCTGGCTCATGGTGGAGAACCTGGCCGTCGCTCTGCCCGCCGGGCATGCGCTCGCGGAGCGGGAGCAGGTGGCGGCGACGGATCTGGACGGGGAGACCTTCCTGCTGCTGGCGGACATCGGCTTCTGGCGCGAGCGCTGCGACCGTCATCTGCCCCACTCCCAGTTCGTGGTGCAGGAGGACCGGGACGTCTTCGCGCAACTGGCCAGGAGCTCCCCGCTGCCGCACTTCGTCACTGACGCCCCCGCACTATCTGCCCCCGCGCCCGGCCGCGTAGTCGTCCCTATCCGGGACGCGATGGCGCACGCCACCTTCTACCTGCTGCTGCGCCCGGGCGGGCGCAGCGAGGCCGAGGCGGTCTTCGACTGGGCAAGGAACCGCACCGCCTGACCCCGCCAGGTCGGTAGAAGTGGCGCGGCGGTCCGGCGGGGGCGCCGGAACCGGGCTAGTCGACCCAGATACGGACATGGTCATCGTCGTCGATGACGTCGATGAGGGTGCTCGGGCCGACGCCGTCGAGGGTGCTGAATGCGGTGGCCAGGAGTGCATTGAGATCGATGCCGTAGGCGCCAACGGCGCTGTGCACCTGCGGCACGTGCGCGATGAGGGCCGCCAGCGCGGAGACCGCCTGCATGGGGAAGGCCAGGTTGACATTGTCCTGCGGCCCCCGGACCTCGATGTGGAGGCTGCGCCCGGCTGCCCGGGGCGCTCGCGGCCCGCCCTTCGCCTGTGCCGCGGGTTCGGGTCGCACCAGGGAGAATCCGGTGGCGGCGGGTGCAGCGGGCGACGACGCGGTTGGCGGTGATGCCGGTGACGGCGCCGCCGGGGAGGGTATGGGCGAAGAGGCCGACGGAGGCGTGGCGGCGGCTGGTGCATCGCCGTCCGGCACAGTCAGCAGCGCATCGACGCTAGTACCGAGCAGGGCCGCTAAGGCCGGCAGCGTGGCCACATCCGGGTAGTTAAGGTCATTCTCCCACTTGCTGACCGCCTGCGGGGTGACACCCATGCGCTTTGCGAGCTGCTCCTGAGTCATGCCGCATGCGAGCCGTAACCTGGCAATATTGCGTCCGACCGACTGCTTCATGTATCTGCCTGCTTTCCATCGTGTGTGCACCAAGCCTGCTGGCCGTAGGCACCTTTTGGTGATCGACGGGGCACCTGTCGGTGTCCCTGAAGATGATGATTGCGGGACTGGGCGTAGATCGGTAGCACGCGTCCGTTGATCACGAAATACGTGAGCCCAGCACGGGTCCTCGCCGACTCAACCACGGGTTGAGATGGGCTTCATTCGGCTCTTCTGGTTCGTAGGTGTGGTGGGTGGGGTTTGCGTGTGTGGGCAGGGTGCGGGCGGTGTGTGTGGCTGGGTCTGGTGCGTGTGGGTGGGGGTGGTTGGGTGGTCTTGGGGGTGGCGCACGCTCAGCTGCTTCGCTGCCCTGGCAGGTTAGCGGGTTTTGCCTGGTATTTCGGCGTTTCTGGTTTTGGGCTGGTGGGGGTTGGTTGGCTCCAGCGTGCGCCGCGGGGGTTGTGGCACGCTGGAGGTGGTCGGGCTGTTGTTCTGGTGGTGTGCTTTCCGCGTGATTACGCCGTTTCTGTGGAAGCGTGCCGACGCTGAGCGTGCGGCGCGAGCAGGGCCGGGTCCGCCCGCGCGTGCTCGTGCCGGGGCTGAGCGTGCTGCGCAAGCAGGCTACCGCCGGCCCCGCCGTGCGCATGCCCTCTACTTGTACCGGGTTCCGGCGCCTGGACCGGGGTCCGGCGCTTGAACCGTCTGAGAGCGCGTAAGGCGGTCCAACCGCAGTTGGGCGGTCCAACTAGGCGTGCTCTCTCGAGGCGGACTCGACCCGCGCCCACCACCCCCCACCGCGTCTCTCAGACGTCTCGCCGGGCCCAAATCGGAGGAGCTGGATGTTGCCTACTTCGAACGAGCCCCAGAGGCGCCACCTTTGCGATCGCGGCGTGTTAGTGGTGATGGCGGTGCAGGTCTCGCAGTGGGCTCTTGCGCTAGGCTGGGACGGCTCTGGGGTCGTGCCTGCGGCCTCGCTGGAGGTCGCGGAGCCCGTACCGGGGCCCCAGCCACATGATCAGCAGGCCCACGGCCAGTGCGGCCGCGGTTTCGGCCACAATGATCGCCGACCAGATGCCCGTTGGGCCTATGAGCGCCGGCAGCAGCAACACCGCGCCAACCTCCAGGCCGAGAGTGCGGCCCGCAGCCAGCGCCGCCGAGACGAGCCCGTTGCCCAGCGCCGTGAACAATGACGAGCCATACATGCTCACGCCCATCGGCAGGAAGGCAATGGCGAAGATGCGCAGCGCCGTCTCGGTCAGCTCCATGAGACCGCGGTCGTGGCCGGCAAACACCAATGCCAGCGGGTGCGCGAGCAGCTGCGAGGTGAGCAGCATGGCCATCCCGGCGACGCCGAGTATGGCTAGTGAGGTACGCATCAGGCTCCGTTTCTCAACAATGTTGGCTGCACCGTGTTGATAGCTCATCAATGGAGCCGCACCCATGCAGAAGCCCTCGAATATCGCGGTGAAGATCATGCTGACGTACATGACCACGCCGTAGGCAGCCACCCCGTCCTGGCCGAGGAACTTCAACAGCTGCAGGTTGTAGACGATGCTGACCACCGAGATGGCCACCACCGCCATCATCTCAGATGATCCGTTCACACATACCCGTCCCAGCGCGGCCAGATCCCCGGCCGGGCGGCCCAGACGCAGGAAGCTGCTGTTCGGGCGGGCGAACCAGATCAGCGGCACCAGGCCGCCGATCAGCTCCGAGGCTACGGTGGCCCACGCGGCTCCGGCCACGCCCCGCCCGAGGACGCCGACGAACAGCAGATCCAAAACCATGTTGGTCACCCCCGCCGCAACTGTCACATACAGGCCGAGTCGGGGCCTGCCCGCGGTGGAGGCAAAGGTCTGGAAGGTGTACTGCAGCATGAACGCAGGCAGCGAGACCATCAGAATCCGCCCGTACAGCACGCACAGCTCAAGCATCTGGCCGGACGCGCCGAGCAGTTGGGCGACGGGCTGCATGATCATGGCACCGAGGATCGCCAGCAGGATGCCGCCGCCGAGAGTGACGTAGACAACCATGGAGAAGTAGCGGTTCGCCAGCGCGCCCTCGCCCCGGCCGCGGGTGTTGGAGATCAGCTCGCTGCCGCCCGAGCCCATCATGAAGCCGAGGGTGCCCAGGATCATGATGAACGGCATGATCAGGGTGATGGCGGCCAGTGCGGTCTTGCCGGCGTAGTTCGCGACGAATAGTCCGTCTACCACGCCGTATATCGAGGTGAAGATCATCGTCGCGATGGCGGGTGCGGTGAAGCGCAGTAGCGCACGCGGCCCCAGGTGCTGGGACATGTCAATGGTCATAGATTGTCTCCGATCGCGTCCAGGCGTTCTACCAGGGAGTTTGCGTGCTCGGTCAGGGCGTTTGCGAGTGCGGCGCGCTGCTCGGCAGGCAGTGTGGCCAGGGCTGTGAGCTCAGCGTTGATGATTGGCAGTATGCGCACGGCGATGACTTCGTGGCCCTGCTCGGTGAGGTAGACCAGTGTCGCCCGCCCTGGACCGGGCTCGAGGCGCACCGTGCCGTCGTGCTGAAGCCGTTTGATTGCGGAGTTAACCGTCTGCTTGCGGGTGAAGCACAACTCGCACAGGCGGCTTTGCGAGCAGCCCTCCCCGGTCATGTGCAGGGCGTAGAGAATGTCGAACGCGGCGTCTGAAAGCCCGGCCGCCTGGGCGGCTCGGTGGTAGGCGTCCTCAATGCGCTTGATCGTGGCGTTGACTGCTCGTTGCAAGTCCAGTAGCTCGGTGGTCATGGATCACCAGTCCTTAAGTCCGATTTCGGACATACTACACGGGTCGTCCGGTGGGGTGGGTGTGGCGCTCGCAACTTGCCCTTCACAAACAATGGACCGAGCGGTAAGATTGTGACCAGCAGGTGCCCCAGATGGGCGCTCGCGCAATTCCGACCTGACCAAAGGGGCTCACAGTGGAGCAGAACATGAATCAGTACGAGATCGACCACCTGGCAACGGTGCGCGCGGGAGCACCCGAATCGATGGTCCTGCTCAAGACCGACGGATCCTTCCCGCTGGCGGCCCCCGGCCGACTCGCCCTGTACGGCGCTGGCGCGCGGCGCACCATCAAGGGCGGAACCGGTAGTGGCGACGTCAACTCCCGCCACGTGGTCTCCGTTGAGGAGGGACTGGAGAAAGCGGGCTTCACCATCACCACCAAGTCCTGGCTCGACGCCTACGACGGCGTCGCCGCGGACAACCACAAGGCTTTCGTCGCCGACCTCAAGGCCCGCGCCAAGGCCGCAGGGCAGCCCGCCATCTACTTCGGCATGGGTGCCGTCGAGCCCGCTCCCGCCTTCGACCTGCCGCTCGACGGCGACGGCGAGGCCGCCGTCTACGTCGTCGCCCGCGACTCCGGCGAGGGCAACGACCGCCACCCCGAGCCCGGCGACGTGAAGCTCACCGACTCCGAGATCCGCGACATCACCGCACTCGCCGCGAAGTTCGACAAGTTCCTGCTGGTGCTCAACGTCGGCGGCGTCGTCGACCTGACGCCGGTGAAGGACGTGAGCAACATCCTGCTGCTGTCCCAGCTGGGCGCCGCGATCGGCGACGCCTTCGCCGACGTCCTGCTCGGCAAGAGCTACCCCTCCGGCAAGCTGTCCACCACCTGGGCCGCCTGGGAGGACTACTCCACCGAGGGCGACTTCGGCGACCCCGACGACACCCACTACCGCGAGGGCGTGTACGTCGGCTACCGCTATTTCGACTCGGTCGGCACCGCCCCGATCTTCCCCTTCGGCTACGGCCTGGGCTACACCACCTTCACCATCGGCGCTCCCACCGTCAGCGCCTCCGGCTCCGAGATCACCGTCAAGACCACCGTCACCAACACCGGCGCCGCCGCGGGCAAGGAGGTCGTCCAGGTCTACGTGTCCGTGCCCGCCGGCGACCTCGACCAGCCCTACCAGGCCCTGGCCGGCTTCACCAAGACCGGTGAGCTCGCCGCCGGCGCCGGGCAGGACGTCGCGGTCACCTTCGACCTGACCGACATCGCCTCCTTCGACGCCGCCAAGTCAGCCACCGTCCTGGAGGCCGGCGACTATGTGGTGCGCGTAGGCGCCTCCAGCCGCAACACGGTTCCCGCCGCCGTCGTCGAGCTGGCCGAGACGGCTATCGTCCGCCAGCTCCACGACGCCTTGGGAGACCCCGGCTTCACCGACTTCAAGCCGGCCGCACCGGTCGCCGTCGAGGTGCCGGCCGACCTCCCACGGCTGACCGTGGCCGCCGCCGACCTGCGCCGTGAGGACGCCCAGGCCCCCGTGGACCTGACCGAGGCCCTCGCCTATGCGAAGAACCTGTCCGACGACGAACTGTCCTACATCGTCCTGGGTGACTACAGCGACGACGCCGAGAAGCAGTCCATCATCGGTCAGGCCTCGCAGGCACTGGTCGGTGCCGCGGGCCAGACCACCACACGCTTCGACGGGCTGCCCTCGCTGGTCATGCCCGACGGCCCTGCCGGACTGCGCCTGTCGCCCCAGGTGGGTGTGGACGCCGACGGCCCCTTCGCCCTCGGGGAGGCCCTGGGCGGCCTGTTCGCCGAGCTCATGGATGACGAGTCCACCGCTGCCCTCGGTGCCGACCCCGCGGCTGCGCCCCGTACCCCGGAGCGCACCTATGAGCAGTACGCCACCGCCATCCCGATCGGCACCGCCATCGCCCAGACCTGGAACCCCGAGCTGGCCGCCGCCTACGGCGACCTGGTCGGCGTGGAGATGGAGCACTTCGGCGCCCACCTGTGGCTGGCCCCGGCCTTCAACCTGCACCGCACCATCCTGTGTGGGCGCAACTTCGAGTACATGTCCGAGGACCCGCTGCTCGCCGGCCGCGTGGCTGCCGGCATCACCCGCGGCGTCCAGGCCCACCCGGGACGCGCCGTCACCGTCAAGCACTTCGCCTTCAACAACCAGGAGACGAACCGCCTGAACTCCAACAGCCACGTCTCCCAGCGGGCCGCACGCGACCTGTACCTGCGCAGCTTCGAGATCGTGATCCGTGAGGCCCAGCCCCACGCACTCATGACCTCCTACAACCTGGTCAACGGTGTGCACACATCAGAGTCCTCCGACCTGCTGGAGACCATCCTGCGCGAGGAGTGGGGCTACAAGGGCCTGGTCATGACCGACTGGGTGGTCGACTCCATGGCGCGCACGGACATGAAGAACCCCCGCGCCACCGCCTCGGCCACCATCAAGGCCGGCAACGAGCTGTTCATGCCCGGCTGCGAGGCCGACCGCCAGGACATCCTCGCGGCCCTGCGCGGCGAGGGGACGGCTGCTGTGACGCTGACCCGCGCCGAGCTCGAGAAGCAGGCCGCCCGGGTGGTGCGTATGGCGCACCTGCTGGGCGACGTCGCCTCCGCCCCGGAGGTCTGAGCGGGGCCGCTCCGGCCGCCCGGCCCGAGTCGGGCCCGGGCGGCCCTCAGTCGAACCGGGCCGCCCGTTAGTCGCCTTCCCAGACGGTCGCGCGGCACTGGCATTGATGCCGACAGGCCCCGGCGGTGCCCCTCTCAGGGGTGTCCGCCGGGGCCTGCGGCGTGCCAGGATCGGGGTTGAGGCCCGCCGGCGCCGTCGTCGGCTCCGCGCGTCACCGCGCCCGCGGGCGACAACTGCAGAAATCCCGTATGCGTCCCAAGGAGAATCCATGGCACTGACACCCGAGGCGATCGAGACCTTCACCCGCCTGTTCGGCTCCGCCCCCGAGCCCAGCCCCACCGACCCTGAGCTCATGGAGACCCTCCAGAACCACATCTTCGGCGAGGTCTTCTCCGTCGGCGTGCTCACCGACGTCGAGCGGGAGCTGATCACCGTGACCTGCCTGGCCTCCATGCAGACCCTGCCGCAGCTGCGCGCCCACACGGCCGCCGCGCTCAACGTCGGCGCCACTCCCGAGCAGCTACGCGAGGTCATCTACCAGTGCCAGCCCTATATCGGCTACCCCAAGACCCTCAACGCCATCGGCGTGGTCAACGAGGTCCTGACCGAGCACGGCGTCCAGCTGCCCCTGCCGAGCGCCGCCACCGTCGACTACGCCGACCGGGACGAGGCCGGCGCCGCCATCCAGACCCCGCTCTACGGGGACGAGGTCAAGGCCGTCTTCGCCAAGTTGCCCGAGCCCTTCGGCACCCAGGTGCCGCACCTGCTCACCGCCATCGGCTTCGGCGAGGTCGAGTCCCGCGGGGTGCTGAGCGTGGCCGAGCGCGAGATCATCAGCCTGGTGGCCATCGCCGCCATCGGCGCCGCCACCCAGCTCACGCCCCACGTGGCCGGCGCGATCAAGGCCGGCAACACCCGGCAGAAGGTCGCCGCCGCCCTGGTGCAGGCCATGCCCTACATCGGCGGCCCCTACGCACTGTCCGCCCTGGTGCTGGTGGCGAACTACGACGAGGGCGTCTCCTCGGAGGCCTACCGGTGAGGTGACCGCCCCTTGGCTGGTTTGCTGCCCTCCCCTCACCGAGATCGGTTGATGTTACGTGCCGAGGTCGGTAGTAGTTACGTGTCGAGGTCGGTCGATATGACCGCTGAGGTGTGGATGGCTGCATGGGCTGTGCAGCTCGCAGCAGTGCGTTGCTGGGCTCGCGCTGGGTGGAGGGTACCCAGTCGGTGGCGTAGCAGACGCTCCAGGCGCGCGGCGGCGCCTACAAGATCAGTTCCGACGTCATGTCTAGATTCCTCGCCAACACGCGGATCGAGACCGCACAGGAGGTGCCGGGCTAGCCGACTACACATTCGGACTGGGGCGCCGTACACGGTTCCCGCCCCCAGCTGCCACCGCGGGTCCTCCCAGATCCGCTGCTTCTGGACCTGTTGGCACTCGGCCCGGCGCCGCAGCGCCTGCGTCATGCCACCTACCCCCTCCAGTCCGCATGGTTCGACCAGGACGAGTTCGACCAGGCCACCATCTGCCACTACCTGCCCCACGTGATCGTCTGCACCCCGCCCCGCGGGCAGGCGGCCGCCGACTTACCGGAATCTCTCTATGCCGATCTGGACGCCAGGCTCGCCGCTGCGCACGCCGCCGGAGCTCCCGCACCGGCCAACATGGACACGCGCATTCTGACCTGGGCGTGCGAGCACATTCCCGTCCACGGGGTGATCCCCTCGTTGTCAGTGCCGCACTGATTGAGGACCCGGAATACGCCTGCCTCGGCCGCCCGCTCCCGGTGGCTACCGGCGAGTGCCGTAATGCGAGTACAGTCACTGGCTGTGCCGCAGGCCACGATTTGTCTCAGCGCTTTCACCTCGCCGCTGGGACCCATGACACTGGCCGCCGCCACGGGGGAGGGGCTGCCCGAGGGCGGCGCCGTCGTCGGCACCTGGTTCGACGGGCAACGCCATGACCGCGCCGGGCTCACCAGCGATGCGCGCCCGTTGGCCCCTGGCGCCGCTGATGAGCCGCCGGTGCTGGCGCAGGCCCGCGCCTGGCTGGAGCGCTACTTCGACGGCGAGGACCCCGGCCCGACCCCCGGTCTGGCGGTGGCCGGCACCGACTTCCAGCAGCGCGTCTGGGAGCGACTGCGCACCATCCCGCGCGGGCAGACCACCACCTACGGGCGCATCGCCGCCGACCTCGCGGCCGCCACCGGCCGACCTGCCTCTGCCCGTGCTGTCGGGGTCGCCGTGGGCCGCAATCCTGTCAGCGTGCTCGTGCCCTGCCACCGCGTAATCAGGGCGAACGGGGCACTGACCGGCTACGCCGGCGGCCCCGAGCGCAAAGCCGCCTTGCTGCGGCTTGAGGGATTTGTGGTTCTGGTATGAACGACTACCTCGCCCGCGAGCTGGCGGTACCGGTCGGCGCGGCTGGCGCCGATCCGGGCGGGCTGGTCCATACCCTGACCTACGTGCCCCGCGCCGCCGCGTCCGGGCGGGTGCGCGCCCCGCTGGTGGTGTGCTGCCACGGGCTGGGGGAGTCCGGGCTGCGGGTGGCGCCGGTCGCTCAACGGTTGGCCGCCGCGGGCGCCGTCGCCATCGCCCCCAGCTTCCGCGGGGGAGGGGCGCCGACGGCGGGACCCACTGCCGCCATGACCATCGGCACCGAACTGGCCGACCTGGAGGCGATCCTGGCTCGCGCCCGCACCTGGCCCTTCATCGACACCGCCCGCACCGCCCTATTCGGACGCAGCCAGGGCGGGCTCGTGGCGATGCTCGCGGCCGCCGCCCACCCGGCGCAGATCAACGCGCTGGCCCTGTGGTACCCGGCGCTCGCGGCACCCGCCTCGGTGCGGAGCCGCTTCGGACGCCTCCAGGAGGTGCCGGAGGTCTTCACCTCCCGCGTCGACGGCCGTGACATCACGCTCGGACGCGACTTCGCCCGCGACCTGTGGGGCCGCGACGTCGAGGCCGCCATGCGCCGCTATCCCTACCCGGTGCTGCTGGTCCACGGCGAGGCGGACGCCGACGTGCCCCTCGCCGTCTCACAGGCGGCCGTCCGCACCCTCCCCGACGCCCGCCTGGAGCGCATCCCGGGCGCGGGGCACGGCTTCGGCGACGCGGACTTCGAGACGGCAGTGGGGCGGACGGTGGACTTCCTGGCCTGGGCGGGCGTACTCGACGACTGAAGCAGAGGGCGCCGGCCTCTCCGCCCTGCGCGAGCGGCTGACTGTCTGAATCCGGGGCTGCGCGTCATATCTACCGGTCTGGGTGTGTGACTTGTGCCGGTCTGGGTGCGTAACTTGTGCCGGTCTGGGCGAGGGGTGGCTGAGCTTTGTTGGTTCTTTCAGGAAGACCGCATAGGGTTTCCTATTCAACCCCCGCTCCGGAGAGCCCATGCTTGAGCTGCACGAGATAACCAAGTCCTACCGCACCGCATCCTTCGACCAGACCGCACTGGACGGTGTGACCGTTTCCTTCCGGGACAACGAGTTCGTCGCCGTGCTCGGCCAGTCCGGCAGCGGCAAGACCACCATGCTCAACGTCATCGGCGGCCTGGACCACTTTGACTCCGGCGACCTGGTTATTGACGGGATCTCCACCAAGCACTACCGCAACCGCGACTGGGACGCCTACCGCAACAACCGCATCGGCTTCGTCTTCCAGTCCTACAACCTGATCCCGCACCAGAGCGTGCTGGCCAACGTCGAACTCGCGCTTACGCTCACCGGGGTCTCCCGGGGAGAGCGCCGCCGTCGCGCCCTGGATGCCCTGGACCAGGTGGGCCTGTCCGAGCACGTGCACAAGCGGCCGAGCCAGCTGTCCGGCGGTCAGATGCAGCGCGTAGCCATCGCCCGCGCCCTGATCAACGACCCCGAGATTCTGCTGGCCGACGAGCCCACCGGCGCCCTGGACTCGGGCACCTCCATCCAGGTGATGGACCTGCTGCGGGAGGTCGCCGCCGACCGGCTCGTCATCATGGTCACCCACAACCCCGAGCTCGCGCACGACTACGCCACCCGCATCGTGGAGCTCGCCGACGGGCGCATCACCTCAGACACCGCCCCCTACATCCCCGCAGGTGAGGACGCCCGTGAGGCCCGGCCCCCGCGGCGCACCCGCATGGGGCCGCTGACAGCACTGTCGCTGTCCTTCAGCAACCTGATGACCAAGAAGGGCCGCACCCTGATGACCTCCTTCGCGGGGTCCATCGGCATCATCGGCATCGCCCTGATCCTGGCGCTGGCCAATGGGGTCAACGCCTATATCGCTCGCACAGAGGAGGAGACGCTCTCCTCCTATCCGCTTCAGATCGAGCGGCTGGGCATGGACTACACCTCCCTGATCGCCCAGGCCACCGAGACCGCCACGCAGGACGACCTGCCCGACGGCGTGGTGGGGGAGCGGCGCGCTCTGAGCAACATGCTCGGCTCGGCCAACACCAATGACCTGGCCGCCCTGAAGTCCTACTTCGACGCCGACGGCGGCAGCATCAGCGACTACACCAACGCCATCGAGTACCTCTACGACGTCACCCCGCAGCTGTACCTGCCGGTCGACGCCGACTCCGCCGGGCAGATGCCCACCCAGGTCAACCCCGACACGGCCTTCTCCAGCTTCGGGGCCATGACGGCCACCATGCAGATGACCGCCTTCCAGCAACTGGCCGCGGACACGGACCTGTACGCCGACCAGTACGAACTCGCCTCCGGCCGCTGGCCTACCGCATACAACGAGCTGGTGATCGTCCTCCCCGAGGATGGTCGCATGAGTGACCTGACCGAGTACGCGCTCGGCCTGCGCGAGCACAGTGATCTGGAGCAGCTGGTACAGACCTACGTGTCAGGAATGGCGGGCGGCCTGCCCGGCTCCAGCGCTTTTGGCGGCGCAACGTCTACAGCTGCGGCAGCGGACCCCGCCACAGATCCAGCCACAGATCCCGCTACGGACCCCGCCACTGGGGCAACCGCGCAGGCAGGCGCCGAGGCCACCGCAGACGCGGCCGCGGAGCCGGCCGCGACCGTCGGCGCTACTTCCTCCGCTACCGCCGCCGCAGGCGACTCGGCGGACTCCGGCGCGGAGCGCACTTACGCCTACAACGACCTGATCGGGCGCACCCTGACCCTGGTCCCCGCCCACGAGCGTTACGTGTACGACGCCGACTACGACGTGTGGACGGACAAGTCCTCTGACGCCGCTTACATGTCCGGCCTGGTCGCCGCAGGAGAGACCGTCAGCGTGGTTGGGATCGTGCGCGCGAACGGTTCCCAGGCTGCGCTCGTCCCGGGCGTGTACTACCCGCCCGCGCTGACCGAGCACCTGGTTGAGCAGGCCGCGGCCTCCGACATCGTCAAGGCGCAGCTGGCCAAGCCGGAGGTGAACGTGTTTACGGGAAAGACCTTTGCCGAGGAGGCTGATGCCGCCGGGGACACCGAGTTCGACATCTCCAACCTGTTCACCGTCGATGAGGCTCAGCTGCAGCTGGCCTTCCAGATCGATCCCAGCGCCCTGGACCTTTCCGGCATGGATCTGTCAGGTGTCGACCTGTCCGGCCTGGACACCACCCAGATGGACTTCTCCGGCCTGGACCTGTCCGGCCTGGACGCCGTCCAGCCCGAGATCGACCTTTCTGACCTGGACCTGTCATCGCTCAGCCTGACCGACCTGGAGCAGCAGTTCCCCCAGCTGGCCGACGTCGACTATGTCGCCCTGATCACCCAGGCCCTGTCCGACGGCGTAATCAAGGAGGGCGCCGACGCGCAGGTCTCCGCCATGATGACCGGCCTGATCGCAGACTTCACCGACTACTACGGTGAGCACGCCGCCGGCGAGGACCCGGACGACCCCGCCGACGATCCTGACTTGGGAACACTGGTAACCGACTACCTGACCCAGGAGGAGGTGCAGCGCACCATCGCGCAGACCCTCGGCTCCGATGACGTCATCGACTCGGCCAAGCTCACCGAGAACCTCACTGCCGCCCTGGGTACCGACCCCGCCGTAGCCGACATCTCCGACGCCGTGCGAGACCAGCTCGTGGCGGAAATCGGCTCTCAGGTGGCCGGCGTGGTCGCAGGCTCTATCACCGACGCCCTGTCCAGCGCGGTGCAGCAGGCCATGGCCGCGGCCATGGCGCAGATGATGACCACCATTCAGAACCAGATCGCCGCACAGGTGCAGGCCGCAACCACCCAGCTGGCCACCGGTCTGGCTGACGCCATGAGCGTTGACGCCGATGCCTTCGCCGAGGCCTTCCAGCTGGAGATGACCCCGGAGGAGCTCAGCCAGCTGCTGGCCACGCTGGTAAGCACCGAGGCCGCCACCTACGAGTCGAACCTGTCCGCGCTGGGCTGGGCGGACCTGGACAACCCCAGCGAGATCGACATCTACCCCAAGAACTTCGAGGCCAAGGACTCGGTCAAGCAGATCCTGGAGGACTACAACGCCCAGCAGGCCGCAGTCGGCGCCGATGACAAGGTCATCACCTACACCGACGTCGTTGGCGTGCTGATGAGCTCGGTGACCCGGATCGTCAACATCATCTCCTGGCTGCTGATCGCCTTTGTGGCGATCTCCCTGGTGGTTTCCAGCATCATGATCGCCATCATCACCTACATCTCCGTGCTGGAGCGCCGCAAGGAGATCGGCATCCTGCGCGCCGTGGGTGCGTCGAAGGCGGACGTCCGCCACGTGTTCAATGCGGAGACCGTGATCGAGGGACTGCTGGCCGGGGTGATGGGCGTGGGCATCACCCTGTTGGTGAGCCTGCCCGTGAACGCCTTCATATACGGGCGCTTCGGGGTGGAGTCGATCGCCCAGCTGCCGGTCACCGCCGGCGTGGTCCTAATCCTGATATCCGTGGGACTGACCGTGCTGGCCGGCCTCATCCCAGCGGGTAAGGCGGCCCGGGAGGACCCCGTGGAGGCGCTGCGCTCGGAGTGAGGGCATCCGCGTCCGGGCCCGCGGTGGCTGATCTGTAACTCCGGTAGGCTGCCCCTGTGAGTGACAGGACTACCTTCGGTTCCGGTGGGCGTGAAAACCCGATCCTGCTCCAAGGCTTCGCCTGGGACCTCGCCGCCGACTCCAGCCACTGGCGCTTCCTGGCGGACAATGCCGCACTGATCGCGGACTCCGGCGTCACCACCATCTGGCTGCCGCCCGCCTACAAGGGGCAGGCCGGCGTAAACGACGTCGGCTACGGCGTCTACGACACCTACGACTTGGGCGAATTCGACCAGAAGGGCACGGTGCCGACCAAGTACGGCACCAAGGACGAGTACGTCGCCGCAGTCGCGGCACTGCGCGCCACCGGTATGGAGGTACTGGCGGATATTGTCCTCAACCACCGTATGGGGGCCGACGGCGTCGAGCAGGTGCGCGCCGTTGAGGTCGACGGCGCTGACCGGCGCAAGCCCATCGCGGACCCGGGCACCATCACCGCCTGGACGCGCTTCACCTTCCCCGGCCGCCGGGGCGCCTACTCCGATTTCACCTGGGACCACACCTGCTTCCTGGGCACCGACTGGGACGAGGCGACTCGTCGCAACAGCGTGTGGCTGTTCGAGGGCAAGGAGTGGAATGAGGATGTGACCGACGAGCTCGGCAACTTCGACTACCTCATGGGCGCCGATGTGGACCTGAACAACCCGCAGGTGTCGGATGAGCTCATTCGCTGGGGCCGCTGGTACCTGGAGACCACCGGTGTGGACGGCGTGCGCCTGGACGCCCTGAAGCACATGAGCCGCGAGTTCTACCGCCGCTGGTTGCCCGCCCTGCGCGAGGCCACCGGCCGGGAGGTGCCCGCCGTCGGCGAGTTCTGGTCCCGGGACGCTGCCGAGCTGTGCGCCTACCTGGGCGAGGAGCCGATCATGTGCATGTTTGACACCCCGCTGCACTACCGGCTCTACCACGCCTCCTTCAAGGACCGCTTCGACCTGTCGAAGATCTTCGAGCACACCCTGGTGGAGGCCGACCCCGATCACGCCGTCACCTTCGTGGAGAACCACGACACCCAGCCCGGTCAGTCGCTGCAGTCATTCGTGGAACCCGGGTTCAAGCCGGCCGCCTACGCGCTGATCCTGCTGCGGCGGGAGGGCACCCCCTGCGTGTTCTGGGGCGATCTGTTCGGCACCCCGGAAACCGGCGACATCTCCGCCTGCATTGAGCTGCCGCTGCTGATGCGGCTGCGCCGCAGCCTCGCCTACGGTCCGCAGCACGACGTCTTCAACGCCGCGGACCTGGTCGGCTTCACCCGGGAGGGCGACGACGAGCACCCGGGTTCCGGGCTCGCCGTCGTCCTGTCCACTGCCCTGGCCGCCACCAAGCGCCTGTATGTGGGCGCCCGGCACGCGGGGGAGCGGTGGATCTGCGCGATCGGCGGGCACGGGGCCATCACCATCAGCGGCGACGGCAGCGCCGAGTTCCCGGTCGGCGAGTCCGGGCTGTCCGTGTATGTGCCCGCATCGGCCCGCCCGATCATCGACCGGGGCATGACTCGCCTGGTCCGCGTACGCTGAGGGAACACGATCGAGGAGGAACCATGCCCACGCCGGACAAGCTCACAACCGACAAGAAGGTAGCCGTTCTCATTGCGGAGGGCCTGGAGGAGGTCGAGGCGCTGGCCGTTGTGGACGTCCTGTACCGCGCCGGTATCCGCACCGACCTGATAGCCGTGGGTGACTCCCTGGCGGTCACCTCCTCCCACAAGGTGGTGCTTACCTGCGAGGCGCTGCTGGGAGAGGTCAACCTGGCCGACTACGACATGGTGTTCCTGCCCGGCGGCATCCCCGGGACCCCCAACCTCAAGGCGAGCCCCGTCGTGACTGCGGAGGTCACCGACCGCATGGGGCAGGGCCGGCCCCTGGCTGCGATCTGCGCGGCCCCCTCGATCCTGGCGGAGCTGGAGCTGCTGGAGGGGCGCGCGGCCACCTCCAACCCGAACTTCATGAAGGTGCTGGCCGAGCACGGTGCGAGCACTTCCGAGGCTGCGGTGGTTGTTGACGACCAGCTCCTGACCAGCCGGGGCATGGGCACCGCCATCGAGCTCGGCCTGGAGATCGTGCGCCACTACCTGGGCGACGACGCCGTAGAGGCCGTCAAGCGCGGCATCGTCTACCAGCACTGACGCCGTTCCTCACCGCGGGACCGGCATAAGTGACGCAGCGGGACCGGCGCTGATGACGCGCCGGTCCCGCTGCGCTCCGCATGTCCGCTGCGCCGCCTCAGGCACCCGTTCCGGGAGCGTCCGCCTTGCGCTGGGGTACCAGCGCCATTATCAGCAGGGCGACGCCGACGCCGGCCAGTAGCGCGATCATGGCCGTCACCAGGTCGATCCGGATCCCGGTGGAGACTGCGAGCAGCAGCCCGCCCAGCACCAGGAGGACCAGTCCCCACACCAGGGTGCTCGCCCGCACGCCGCGCGGGGCCGCATCGGCGGCTGCTGGGGGCGGGACGCTGCCAGGTGTCGTCCCGGCACGGCGCTGCCCGCTCCACACGTCCTGCTCCGGGGTGACGGGTAGATCCTTGGCGTCCTTGGGCGGCGCGGGGGACTCGGGCGGCTTCCCGCCGGGCAGCTCCCAGGTGTCCTCGGAGGAGGACGGCGTCGTAGCCGGCGCGGGCAGCGGAGCGGTGGCGGAGCCGTCGGGTGCGGGGGCGGCCTCGGGGGAGGCGGCCGACAGCCCGGTGGCCGTCGCCCCGGCCTGCGGCTCCGCAGTGGTGGCGTCGGCCGGGTTGGTCTCGCCGGCGTCGGTGGCCTCCGCCTGCGCGGGGGTGTCGTTGTTGCTCATGGTTGTCTCCTCAAAAGCGCGATGTCTCAGGTCAGTGGGTAGGGGAGGCGCTGGGCTCCGGGGCGGTCGCGGCCGGCGTGGCAGTGGGCGCAGCGGTCGGCGCGGGTGAAGGCGATGGAGAGGGCACGGGTGACGCGCCGGCGGAGCCAGCCGGGGCGGATGCCTCGGCCGCCAGGGCGTCGCCTACGCACTGCTCCCAGGCCTCACGCCCCACACCGGACAAGTCCGACACGCTGTACCAGCTTCCGTACCATCCCTGGTCCTCCCAGTCCTGGTAGCTGTCAGGGTCGTCAGAATCGCCGTCGGCGTCCGCCTCCTGGTCCAGGGCCTCGGTCACCGCGTTGGCACATACCCCGGCGGTATCCGTATCGATCGCCGCATGCGTCATTGCGGGAACCGGGAGCTCGCTGTGATAGTTGCCGCGCTCGTCGAGCCAGTACTCGACGATCCAGGCCGCATCATCCATGTAGCCCCACCAGGTGACGGCGCCCGCCCACTCGTCCACGCGCACCGATCCGGTGCCCACCTCGATTTCCAGCCTCAGTGCGGTAGCCGCGTCCTGGGCGGCAGGCGAGACGAGTGTCGCAGTCTCGCCGGGACGCCAGCGCTCCACGTGGTGGGTGACGACGCTGTTGCCGTCAACGGTGAAGCGGTTGTCCGAGTACCCGCCGTACTCGTTTACGGAGCGCTCGTCGACGGTCCACTCGTCCAGGAGGGTGGCGGTGGTGATTCCAAGCCCGACACGTGAGTCCAGGCGCAGGTTCTGCCCCATGGTGGTGCGAATGGATACCGTGCCCACGCCCAGGCTCAGGTGCGCCCGCGCCTGGGGCTCCTCACCGACCGGCATGTCGGTCAGGTCGATGATGAGCTCGCCGACGGTGTAGTTGCCCAGGTCCACTGTCATGTTCGGGTCGCCGTCGGCAGCGGCGAACTGGGGCTCCAGCTCGTCCCAGGTGAGGGTGACGGTGCCGGAGGGGGTGTCCCTGGTGGTCGCAGTGGCGCTCAGGGCGCCGTCCGGCACGCTGGTGCCGATGATCAGGAGGGGTACCGCCACCAGCGCGGCGAGCCAGCCCAGGCCGGTCATCCAGCCGCCGCGGCGTCCGCGCAGCGCGCTGATGATGACACCCGCCCCCAGCAGGGCGGTGACGGCGCCGATGCTTGCGAAGCCCGCCGCGAGCGGCCCCATGCCGCCCGTCGACCAGATCAGCACGATCGCGGCCAGGCAGCAAAGGGTGATGCCCACCAGCGCCAGGCCGAGGCGCCGCCCCGGGCCGGGAACACGGGGAGGGGGAGGTACCGGACGCACGGGCCGGGGCGCGGGTCCCGGCGGGGGAGGGCCGACTGGGGATGCGCCCCGGACCGGCGCTGCCGCCCCGGCCATGACGGCCGTGCCCCGCGCTGGGCCGGCCGGTGCCTGCGTGGCCTGCTGCGGTCCGGCGGCACCAGGGGGAGCCGCCTGCGCCGACGCGGGCCGCGCCTGGGCGGAAGCCGGCGCCGGGCCGGAACCCGCAGTGGGGGCGGGAACGCGGCGCGGACCCGTCGTACTCGGGTCGGCGCGGCCTGCGGCAGACGCTGGCGTCACGGGCTGCTGCGCCCCCGGGTACGGCGCTCCGGGCGCCGTCGTCCCCCAGGGCCCGGCCTCCCCCAAGGACGCGGGCGGCTGGCGCCGCTCACGCCGAACCGCGCGGTAGATAAGGTAGACGACTCCTAGCACCAGGCAGCTTCCGACCACGGACCAGAACAGGTCGTAATAGCCCGCACCAACCCAGCCGGTGATGTACCAGGACGGGATGAACCCGTGGTCGAGCAGCACCCAGCCCGAGACGAAGGTCGCCACGGCCCCGGCGAACCCGGCGTCGAAGTCGCCGACCAGGGCCTGCTCGAGGTGGATGCGGCCATCGGACTCCTCTGGCATGAGCGCCCACCCCAGTCCGTACAGCACCAGCCCCAGGCCGCTGAAGATGGAAAGTACCACCCACACGCAGCGCACCAGGGTCGGGTCCAGGCCGAGTCGGCGGGCCAGTCCGCCGGCGACGCCGCCGATCCAACGCTCATTGGTGCGCACCAGTCCGGTGCGGCGCAGCGAGTCGAAGAATCCGGCTGCCGCCGGGCGCGGCGGCACCGGGCCGCCGTGGGGGCGTGGCGGGGGAACGGGGCCTGTGGGGCGGGCCTGCGGATCGGGAGGGGGCACTTCACTCATGCCTCCATGGTCCGTGGCGCGGCCCGCCCCGCGCGATGGGGACCTCCCCTGAACCGTCCCCGATTCGGTCACGAGTATCCCCTGATTTCCGGCACCGCCCCCACTTCGGGCCGCCCCGCCGTGCCACCATGGGACCATGACCTCAGCGGCCGCCGACGTGCCCCCCGTGTCCGGGCACGGGAATCTGCTCGCGTCGGCCTCATTCCCGACGTCGGCACCGGCACAGGCGTCGGGAGCGGGCGCGACCGCCTCGCCCCGCCCGCCGCTGCGCCGCCCGCCCCGCCGGGCCCAGCCTCCCTGCCCCTCGCGTGCGCTCGCGGGCGTATGCGCCGGACTGTCCGCCCACCTGGGCCTGCCGGTGGGAGCGGTGCGCCTGGCGCTGATGGTGCTGACGGTCTCCAGCGGTGCCGGCGCCCTGCTGTACCTGCTGCTGTGGGCGCTGGTGCCCACCGGTGATCCCCTTCGCCCCGCGCCCCTGCCGCCCGCGCGCGCCCGCCTGGCGTCTCGGCTGGCCGGACATGCCGCAGACCAGCCACTGCTGACCCCCAGGATGCGCGGGATGGCGGGTGGGGCGGCCCTGCTGCTTGCAGCTGCGCTCCTAGCCGCCTGGCGGCAGGGCGCCTTCTCCGGCGGCGCCGGCTGGCTGCTGCCGCTCGTGCTGGTGGCCGCCGGCGCCGCGCTGGCCTGGTCCCAGGCGGACGCGCTGACCGGACCGACCCGGGAATCGGGCACCATCCTGCGCCTGGCCGGGGGCGTCGTGCTCGCCGCCGTCGGCATCCTGCTGTGGATCGGGGATGACACTCCGCCGCGGGTGCTGCTCACCGGCGCGCTGACCGGCGGTGCCCTCGTACTCGGCATCGGCCTGGTGCTGGCGCCCCTGTGGCTGCGAACCAACCGCGCCCTGTCGGACACCCGCGCCGCCGAGGCCCGCGAGGCCGAGCGCGCCGACATCGCCGCGCACCTGCACGACTCCGTGCTGCAGACCCTGACCCTGATCCGCAAGCGTGCCGACGACCCCGAGACGGTGGCCCGCCTGGCCCGCTCCCAGGAGCGCGAGCTGCGTGCCTGGCTGTACACCGACCGTCCCGAGGCTGCGACCTCCGCGGCGGACGCCCTGCGCGACCTGGCCGCCGAGATCGAGGACCGCCATGGCGTTGAGGTCGAGCTCGTCGTCGTGGGGGACCGGCCCCCGGACCCGGACACCGAGATCGTCATCGCCGCCACCCGCGAGGCCCTGTCCAACGCCGTACGCCACGGCGCCCCGCCGGTGAGCGCATATGCGGAGATCACAGCCAACCAGCTGGACGTGTTCGTCCGCGATCACGGCGCCGGCTTCGACCTCGCCGAGGTGGCCCCCGACCGTCACGGCGTCAAGGAGTCGATCATTGGCCGCATGGAGCGCCATGGCGGACACGCCAGCGTCCGCCGTCGTGAATCCGGCACCGAGGTGCACCTGTCCCTGAAGACGGCGCCCTCACCGGCCACGCCGGCCTACCCGCCCGTGTCCTCACCACCCGCCGCCCCGGCCGGGCCGCCCCCTGTCCACTGACCCCGTACCACCGACCGCGTCAATCGCAGTCGTTCATCCGCACCCAGAACCAGGAGCTCCCGTGACCCACTCTTCCGACGCAAACCAGTCCGCCGGCCCGCAGCCCTCGCTGCGTGTGCTCGTGGTGGACGACCACGCCCTGGTCCGCGCCGGGGTACGTGCCGAGCTCGCCGCCGATGCCCCCGACCTGGAGGTGGTCGCCGAGGCCGACGACGTCGAGGGCGCCATCGCCGCCGTCCACGCCCTGACCCCCGACGTCGTCCTGCTGGACGTGCACCTGCCCGGCGGCAACGGCGGGGGAGGGGCCGAGGTTGTCACCGCCTGCCGGGACGTGCCCACCACCCGCTTCCTGGCCCTGTCCGTCTCCGACGCCTCCGAGGACGTCGTCGGCGTCATCCGGGCCGGCGCCCGCGGCTACGTCACTAAGGCCATCTCCTCCACTGACCTGGCGCAGGCGGTGCGGCGCGTGGCCGCCGGGGACGCCGCCTTCTCCCCGCGGCTCGCCGGCTTCGTGCTGGACGCCTTCGGCGCCGGGGCGGGGGAGGTGGCCGTGGCCGACTCCGAGCTGGACCGGCTCTCCGCCCGCGAGCGGGAGGTCATGCGGCTGATCGCCCGCGGCTACACCTACAAGGAGTGCGCCGCCGAGCTGTTCATCTCGGTCAAGACGGTGGAGACGCATGTGTCCGCCGTGCTGCGCAAGCTGCAGCTGTCCAACCGCAACGAGCTCACCCGCTGGGCGGCCGCCCGCCGCATCGTGTAGGCGACCCGGCTGATGGTAAACTGTGATCTGTTCCATAGGAGTCGTGCCCTGGGTAGAACGAGGTGAGGACATGGCGGACTTCCTGGCGAGCCTGCTGTTGGCGGTTGTATGCGCCACAGGCGGACTCGCGGTTACCATCATCGGCGTCAAGATGAAGCGAGGCACCCTCAAGCCGAACTCCTTCGCGGGCGTGCGCATCCCCCGCGCCTACCGCTCCGAGGAGGACTGGTATCAGATCCAGTCTGCCTGCGCGAACGCCACCTTGCTGATGGGCTTCATATTCTTCGACTGCGCGGTGCTGTTCCTGATTCAGGCGTTATTGCCTGAAATCATTCCGTTCATGTTCCCGTGCGTAGTATTCGTGCTCCAGTCGATTCTCGGCATTGCCCTGATCTGGTATGCCGCCTTGACCGCTGACAGGCATTCGGCCAGGCGCTGAACGTTACCGAGATGCGTGGGCGGGTGACCGCTCGGACTCAACATCCACACGCATTACGGTGCGTGCGCGCGTGGGCGGGTGAATCGTGCGAGGATGACGGCCGTGACACAGCAGGCCCCTTCGGACTCGATGCCCGAGCAGATCGCCAGGGCCGCTGCACACGTCGCCGCCGGTGGGATCCTCGCACTGCCCACGGACACGGTCTACGGCCTGGGTGTGCGCGCCGACGACGCGGCCGCCGTCTCCCGCCTACTGGCCGCCAAGGGACGCGGCCGTGCCATGCCGCCGCCCGTACTGGTTGCGGATGCCAGTCGGCTCGACGGTATCGTCGCCCGCATTCCGGATGCCGCCCGCGCGCTTATGGAGGCCTTCTGGCCCGGAGCGCTCACCCTCGTGCTCGACGCCGCGCCCGGCCTCGGCTGGGACCTGGGGGATACCGGGGGCACAATCGCCGTGCGCATGCCCGATCACCCCCTCGCCCTGGCCGTGCTGCGCGCCACGGGCCCAATGGCGGTGACCAGTGCCAATGCCACGGGCAGGCCCCCGGCCACCGACGCCGCCGGGGTACGGGCCGCCTTCCCCGGCCGCGTCGTCGACGTCGCCGGGGCGCCCCGGCCGGGCGCGATCGGGGCGGTGCCCACACAGATCCGCCTGCTCGACGGCGGCCCCACTCCCGGATCCGTGCCCTCCACGATCATCTCCCTGGCCGGCGCGCGGGCGCAGTCCCCGGCTCTGCTGCGTGAGGGCGCCATCACCCGGGCGCAGCTGGAGGGCGCGGGCGCATGAAGGTCTATTTGCTGGTACTGCTGGTCGCCGCGGCCGTCACCTATGTCGCCGTGCCGATTGTGCGTCACCTCGCCCTGGTCGCCGGCGCCCTCACCCCGGTGCGGGCGCGGGACGTACACGCCACCCCGATCCCGCGGCTGGGAGGCGTGGCGATGTTCGCGGGCTTCGCCACGGCGATGGTGATGGCCTCGCGGGTGCCCTACCTGTCCAATGTCATCGACTCCTCCGCCTGGGCGGTGGTGCTGGGCGCCGGACTGGTGTGCCTCCTGGGCGTGATCGACGACCTGTGGGAATTGGACTGGATGACCAAGCTGGTTGGACAGGTGCTGGCTGCCGGCATCATGGCCTGGCAGGGAGTGCAGCTGATCACCTTCCCCGTAGGCGGTCTGACGCTCGGCTCCTCGCGGCTGTCCCTGTTCTCCACCATCATCGTGGTGCTGGCGGTGATCAACGCCGTCAACTTCGTCGACGGCCTGGACGGTCTGGCCGCGGGCATCATCGGCATTGGCGCCTCCGCCTTCTTCCTGTACATCTACGTGCTCACCCGCCACACCTCACCGGAGTCCTACACCTCCCTGGCGGCCACGGTGATGGCGGCCCTGATCGGCATCTGCCTGGGCTTCCTGCCCCATAACTTCCACCCGGCCACCATCTTCATGGGCGACTCCGGATCCATGCAGCTGGGCCTGATCAGCGCGGCCGGCACGATCATCGTCACCGGGCAGATCGACCCCGGCATACTGGAGGGGCCGACGGCGGTGCCCGTGTTCCTGCCGGTGCTAATCCCCCTGGCGGTGCTGCTGCTGCCGCTGATGGACATGATTATGGCGATCGTGCGCCGTGCCCGGGCCGGCCACAGCCCCTTCCACCCCGACCGCATGCACATGCACCACCGGCTGCTCGCCGCCGGCCACTCGCACCGCCGCGCCGTGCTGGTGATGTACGTGTGGGCGGCGGTGGCCGCGTACTCCGTGGCGGCCATGGCCTTCTTCCCGCTGCGCTGGGTGCTGGTGGGAAGCATCGCGGGGGTCGGCATTGCCCTGGTGGTCACCGCTGACCTGATGCCCGGCGTCCGGCAGGCGTGGATGCGGGGCCTGGGCGCGCGCCGCGTGCGCGCCCGCCACGGTGCGGGAGGCCGACGTTGAGCCAAGGGCGCCCGGCAGTGCCGAAGACACCGCAGCGAGTACCGCGCCGCATGCAGCACCGATCCCTGTTCCGGCGCACGGCCGTGCGCGTTGCGTGCACCGGCGTCGTGATCGCGGCTGCCGCGCTCATCGCCGGTGGGATCGCGGGCGGCGCCGCCTGGTCCGGGGCCGCCTTGGGCGCGCTGACCGGAGGGCTGCTGACCGCCATTACCGTGGTCGCCCTGCTCGTTCCCTGGGACCGGTTCCCCATGCTGGCGTCGGCCGGCGTGATGGCGTCCTTCGCCGGGAAGGTGCTGGTGATGATCGGGGTGGTACTGGTGCTCGGGCCGCACCGGGACGCACTTGCCCCGGGCTGGTTCTTCAGCGCCTTCGCCGCAGCACTGCTGGGGGTCACCGGCGTGGAGGTGGTCTCGCTCGGATCCGGCAGCCATGCGCCCTCCGGCGGTTGCGAGCCGGATCAGGACACCTGATCCGGCCGACCCCGGTGAAGTGCGGTCGGGGCAGAATGCAGGTAGGGTTGTGTGCCCGAGAGGGGAGTAGCCTGACCGCTAGGTGCCCGTACCGGTTGCCCTGGCGGCGTTACGGAGCCTCTAAGTCCTTAATCGTTCCCGAGGAGGTCCGGTGACAACGAGCTCGAGCCTGGCGGCCGGCTTGGCCGTCATCGCGCCGGCGAGTGACGGAGGCGGATTCGAGCCCCCCTCGCTCGACGACTTCTACCCCGAGGCCTTCGCGCTGGTGGGCACACCCTTTGAACTCAACCGGGTCATGCTAGTGCGCATCATCATGACCCTGGTGCTGGTGGCCTTGTTCGGGATAGGTGCGGCCCGCGCCAAGGTGGTGCCGGGGCGCATGCAGAACGTGCTGGAGATGCTGCTGGAGTTCGTGCGCAAGAACATCGCGGTGGAGATCCTCGGGGAGAAGTACGGCGCCCGGTACGCTCCGATCATCACCACGATCTTCCTGGGCGTGTTCTTCCTGAACATCTCCGGCATCCTGCCCGGGCTGCAGATCGCCTCCACCGGCGTGGTCGGCATGCCCCTCGTGTTCGCCATGGTCTCCTACATCGCCTTCGTCTACGCGGGCGTACGCGCCAACGGGGCGGGCAAGTTCATCAAGGGCTCGCTCGTACCAAGCGGCGTTCCCGGGTTCCTCTACCCCCTGATCGTGCCGGTGGAGTTCCTGTCAACCTTCGTGCTCCGGCCGCTGACGTTGACGGTGCGTCTCATGGCCAACATGATCTCGGGACACCTGCTGCTATCGCTGTGCTTCCTGGCCACCAACGCGCTGTTCGTCTACGCGACGGCGCAGTTGAAGGTCCTGGGCACGATTACCTTCGCGGCGGGTATCGTCTTCATACTGTTCGAGGCCTTCGTCGCCGCCCTGCAGGCCTACATCTTCGCGCTGCTCAGCGCCGTGTACATCGAGTCCTCGGTGCACATGCACTGAACCCAGCCGCAGCCCCAATCCAGCAAGACCCAGTCCACCAACCAGTCCAGTAACACGTTTCGGCACCCACCAACACGAGGAGAAACCACATGGGAATCACCGGTTCTATCGCGACGATCGGATACGCCCTTGCCACCGTCGGTCCCGCCCTCGGTATCGGCATGGTCGTGGCCAAGACCCAGGAGTCCACGGCCCGCCAGCCCGAGGTGGCCGGCGTCCTGCGCACCAACATGTTCATCGGCGCGGCCCTGATTGAGGCGCTCGGTCTGCTCGGGTTCGCCGCCGGCTTCGTCTTCAGCTGATGGTCGTGGCCAAGATGTCAGTCGGTACGCTCGTGGCGGCGGCCTCCGGGGCCCCCGAGGGGATCTTCCTGTTCGTGCCGCACCTGGCTGATCTGGTGTGGGGCACGCTGTGCTTCCTGCTCATCGCCGTCGTCCTGGTCAAGTACGCCCTGCCGCGCTTCAACGCCGTGCTAGATGAGCGCACCGCGAAGATCGAGGAGGGCCTGGCGCTGACGGAGAGGGCCAAGGAGGAGCAGTCCGACGCCGAGGCCCGGGCCACCCGCCTGGTGGAGGACGCCCGCCTGGAGGCGGCCCGGATCCGGGAGCGGGCGCAGGCGGAGGCGGACAAGATCATCGCCGACGCCCGTGCCGAGGCCGCGGGCGAGGCCGGCCGCGCCATGGAGTCCGCCGAGCGGCAGATCGAGGCCGACAAGCAGGCCGCCCAGATCTCGCTCCGCTCCGACATCGGCCTGCTGGCCACCGACCTGGCGGAGAAGCTCGTTGGCGAGCACCTGGCCGACGCCGAATTGTCCGGACGGGTCATCGACCGCTTCCTCGACGAGCTCGAGCACAAGCCGGTCAGTCCCGCCTGGTCCGCGCGGGCGGGGGCAGTCCGGTGAAAGCCGGCACCTCAGCCACCCGTGCGCTCACCGAGGAGGCCTGGGCGCCCGTCCTGGCCGCCGCCGGGGCGCAGGGGCAGCAGCTCGGCGAGCAGATCCTCGCCGTGGCCCACGAGATCGCCTCCAACCCGTTGCGCGGCCCCCTGACCGATCCCAACCGGGAGCCGGAGGACAAGGCCGCCCTGGCCGCCCGCCTGTTCACCGGGCGTGCGGATGAGCGCGTCGTCGAGCTGCTGCAGGGGATGGTGCGCGGCCGCTGGTCGCGGGCCGTCGACCTGATCAGTGCGCTGCACGACCTGGGTATCCAGGCGATCCTGTCCGGGGCGCAGGCCGGCGGCACCCTCGACGACGTCGAGCAGGAGGTCTTCGCCGTCGCCCGGGAGGTCGCCGCCAACCGGGAGATCCGCCAGGCGCTGGAGCCGGCCCGCCGCACCAGCACTGACGCGCGGGTGCGCCTGGCACACCGCCTGTTCGCCTCGCGCATCTCCCACCCCGCCATGACCCTGGTGGCCTGGTGCGTGCGGCACCAGCCGGAGGTCGCGGTAGGCGGGGTGCCCTACAACCTCAGGCGCGTCACGGAGCTGGCCGCCGGCATGCAGAACCGGGTCATCGCCGACGTCGTCACGGCAGTGCCGCTGACGACGGCGCAGCAGGCCCGCCTGCGCGCGATCCTGGTCCGCCGGCTGGGATTCGACGTGGAGCTCAACCTTGAGGTGGATCCGGAGGTCATCGGCGGCGTGCGGGTGGTGGTACGCGACCTCGTCATGGACAGCACCATGCGCCACTCGCTCGCGGAACTGCGCGGCAGTCTGACCGGATGACGCAGGTCGCAGGGACGGATTCCGCATGCACAAGCCAAATGAACCGCTGCGAGCAAAGCAGCAAGCCAAACGCGAAGGAGACGACAGATGGCTGACATGACCATCGCAGCGGAGGACGTCCGCTCCGCCCTGGAAGAGTTCGTCGATTCCTACCGGCCGGCGCAGGTGGCGGCCGAGGAGATCGGGCACGTGGTCTTCGCCGCAGACGGAATCGCCCAGGTGGAGGGGCTGCCGGGGGCGATGGCCAACGAGCTGCTCACCTTCGAGGACGGCACCGCCGGCCTGGCCATGAACCTGGACGAGCGCCAGATCGGTGTGGTCATCCTGGGGGACTACTCGGGAATCGACGAGGGCCAGGTCGTGCACCGCACCGGAGAGGTCCTCTCGGTTCCGGTGGGGGATGCCTTCCTCGGCCGCGTCGTCGACCCGCTGGGCCGCCCCATCGACGGGCTCGGTGAGATCGCCGCCGAGGGGCGCCGCGCCCTGGAGCTGCAGGCCCCCGGCGTGATGGCCCGCAAGTCCGTGCACGAGCCGCTGCAGACGGGCCTGAAGGCGATCGACTCTATGATCCCGATCGGCCGCGGACAGCGCCAGCTGATCATCGGCGACCGCAAGACGGGCAAGACCGCCATCGCCCTGGACACGATCCTGAACCAGAAGGCAGCCTGGGAGACCGGGGACCCGAACCAGCAGGTGCGCTGCATCTATGTGGCCACCGGCCAGAAGGGCTCCACCATCGCCTCCGTGCGCGCCACGCTGGAGGAGCGCGGCGCCCTGGAGTACACCACGATCGTGGCCTCCCCGGCCTCCGACCCGGCCGGCTTCAAGTACCTCTCGCCCTACACCGGCTCCGCGATCGGCCAGCACTGGATGTACGGTGGCAAGCACGTGCTGATCGTGTTCGACGACCTGTCCAAGCAGGCGGAGGCCTACCGTGCCGTGTCCCTGCTGCTCCGCCGTCCGCCGGGCCGCGAGGCCTACCCCGGTGACGTCTTCTACCTCCACTCCCGGCTGCTGGAGCGCTGCGCCAAGCTCTCCGACGAGCTGGGGGCCGGCTCGATGACCGGCCTGCCCATCATCGAGACGAAGGCGAACGACGTGTCCGCCTATATCCCCACCAACGTCATCTCCATCACCGACGGGCAGATCTTCCTGCAGTCCGACCTGTTCAACGCGGACCAGCGCCCCGCCGTCGACGTGGGCATCTCGGTCTCCCGCGTGGGTGGGGACGCCCAGATCAAGGCGATGAAGAGCGTGGCCGGCACGCTGAAGATCACGCTGGCCCAGTACCGCTCGATGCAGGCCTTCGCCATGTTCGCCTCCGACCTGGATGCCACGACCCGCCAGCAGCTGACTCGCGGCGAGCGGCTCATGGAGCTGCTCAAGCAGCCGCAGTTCACCCCCTACGCCGTGGAGGACCAGGTCGCCAGCGTCTGGGCCGGCACCAACGGCTACCTCGATGACCTCGACGTCGCCGATGTGCTGCCCTTTGAGCGCAGCCTGCTGGACCACCTGCGTCGCAACACCGACATCCTGGACACCATCCGGACCACTGGTTGCCTGGACGAGGACACCGAGGCGGCGCTGCGCCAAGCCGTGGAGTCCTTCCGCACCACCTACCTGGCCGGCGGGCGCATGCTCTCCGGCGAGGTCGAGGCGCTTGAGGAAGAGGTGCCTGCTGAGCACACCGCCGAGCAGATCGTGGTCAAGAGGGGCTGACCGACGTGGCAGGGAACCAGCGCATCTACAAGCAGCGTATCCGGTCCACCCAGACGCTGCAGAAGGTCTTCCGGGCCATGGAGCTGATCGCCTCCTCCCGGATCGGTTCCGCACGCAATAACGCCCAGGAGGCCGGCCCCTACGACCACGCCCTGAGCCAGGCGGTTGCCGCCGTCGGCACGCACGCCGCCCTGGACCACCCGCTCACCCGGGAGCGGGAGGACACCAATAGGGTGGCCGTCCTCGTGCTCACCTCCGACCGCGGCATGGCCGGCGCCTACTCCGCCACCATCCTGCGGGAGACCGAGCGGCTGATCGAGCAGCTGGTCGACGCCGGCAAGGAGCCGGTGCTGTTCACCTACGGACGGCGCGCCGCGGCGTACTTCGCATTCCGCGGCCGCCCCGTGGAGTTCTCCTGGACCGGTGAGTCCGACCGGCCCAGTGACTCCTCCATCGAGGAGGTCGCCACGGTCATGCTGGACTACTTCCTGTCCAGCCCGGAGGCCGGCGGCGTGGCGGAGGTGCACATCGTCTTCACCCGCTTCGTCTCAATGGTCTCCCAGGTGCCAGAGGTGCGGCGCATGCTGCCGCTTAAAGTCGTGGACGTGGACGGCCCCGGCGAGCTGAACCGGGAGGACCTGGCCCCCGACGTCGAGCGCGTGCGGGCCGAGCGGACCGGAGCCCGACCCCTGTACGAGTTCACTCCCAGTGCCGATGCCGTCCTGGACGCCCTGCTAACCCGCTATGTGCGCAGCCGCATCCGCAACGCCCTGCTGCAGGCCGCCGCCTCCGAGCTGGCCAGCCGCCAGCAGGCCATGCACACGGCAACGTCCAATGCCGAGGACCTCATCGCCACCTACACCCGCCTGGCCAACGCCGCCCGCCAGGGAGACATCACCCAGGAGATCACCGAGATCGTCTCGGGCGCGGACGCCCTGGGCTCGCAATAGCGGCCCGGCACATGACGCCCGGCGTACCCGCGCATCAAAGCCACTCACCCACCGACCACCGCAGCTTCTGGCAGAACGGATGGAAGAACGCATCATGACCGACACGACTCCCCAAGGGAACACCCCCGCCATCGGGCACGTCACCCGGATCATCGGCGCCGTCGTCGACGTCGAGTTCCCGCCGGACGCGATCCCGGCGATGTACAACGCGCTGAAGGTGACCGTAAACGCCACCGGTGAGGGCGACGTCGCCCATGAGATCACCCTCGAGGTGGCCCAGCACCTGGGTGACAACATCGTGCGCGCCGTCTCGCTCAAGCCCACCGACGGGCTCGTGCGCGGCTCGGAGGTACGCGACACCGGCGCCCCGATCTCCGTGCCGGTCGGAGACGCCACCCTCGGGCACGTCTTCAACGTGACCGGTGAGGCGCTCAACCTCGCCGCGGGTGAGCGCCTGGAGATCAGCGAGCGCTGGCCCATCCACCGCCAGCCGCCGACCTTCGAGCAGCTAGAGCCCAAGGAGCAGATGTTCGAGACCGGCATCAAGGTCATCGACCTGCTCACCCCCTACGTGCAGGGCGGCAAGATCGGCCTGTTCGGCGGTGCCGGCGTCGGCAAGACGGTCCTGATCCAGGAGATGATCCAGCGCGTCGCCCAGAACCACGGCGGCGTGTCCGTGTTCGCCGGCGTCGGCGAGCGCACCCGTGAGGGCAACGACCTGATCGGTGAGATGGAGGAGGCAGGCGTCTTCGACAAGACCGCCTTGGTGTTCGGGCAGATGGACGAGCCGCCGGGTACGCGCCTGCGGGTGGCGCTGAGCGCGCTGACCATGGCGGAGTACTTCCGCGACGTCCAGCACCAGGACGTGCTGCTGTTCATCGACAACATCTTCCGCTTCACCCAGGCCGGCTCGGAGGTCTCCACACTGCTGGGCCGCATGCCGTCGGCCGTCGGCTACCAGCCCAACCTGGCTGATGAGATGGGGCAGCTGCAGGAGCGCATTACCTCGGCCGGGGGGCACTCCATTACCTCGCTGCAGGCGATCTACGTGCCCGCCGACGACTACACCGACCCCGCCCCGGCCACGACCTTCGCCCACCTGGATGCCACCACGGAGCTGTCGCGCGACATCGCCTCCCGCGGCATCTACCCGGCGGTGGACCCGCTGGCCTCCACCTCCCGGCTGCTCGCCCCTCAGTACGTGGGCCAGGAGCACTACGACGTTGCCACCCGCGTGAAGTCCATCCTGCAGAAGAACAAGGAGTTGCAGGACATTATCGCGATCCTCGGCGTGGATGAGCTCTCCGAGGAGGACAAGGTCACCGTGGGCCGGGCGCGGCGTATCGAGCAGTTCCTGTCCCAGAACACCTACATGGCGGAGAAGTTCACGGGCGTGTCCGGATCCACGGTGCCGCTGGCGGAGACCATCGAGGCCTTCCGCCGCATCACCGAGGGCGACTACGACCACCTGCCCGAGCAGGCGTTCTTCAACATCGGCGGCATCGAGGATCTTGAGCGCCGCGCGGCAGAGATGGCGGATGCCTGATATGCCCGGTGAACGCATGCTTCAAGTGGAGGTGGTCTCCCGCTACGGGGGCGAGGCCTGGGCGGGTAGGGCCACCCGGGTCTCGGTGCCGCTGCCCGACGGCGAGCTCGGCGTGCTGCCCGGGCGCCAGCCCATCCTGGCGGTGCTCGGGCGCGGCGACGTGCGGATCGCCCCGGCCGACGGCGGTCAGGAAGTCAGCGTGCCGGTGGCCGGAGGATTCTGTTCCGTCTATGCGGATGTGGTCACCGTGGCGGCGGACGCCGCCGGCGCGGAGACCACCGACTCCGGCGTCACCGTCAGCGACGTCCTGGCCGAGACAATCGTGATTCCGGGCGTAGGCATGCGGGACTGAGGGGGGAGACATGCCGGTGTGGGAAGTGGTCGTCGCCGTGGCGCTAGTGGTCATCGCCCTCACCGGAGGTTTTCTCCTGCGGCTGCGTTTTCTGGCCGGGCGGGTCGGGTCCTTCGAATGCGCGCTGCGCCCGCAGGGAAGTGCGCGCTGGATCAGCGGTATCGCGGTATTCGGCGACGACGATCTGGAGTGGCACCGGCTTGTCTCCTTCGGGCTGCGTCGCCGTCGTCGCTTCAGGCGCGATGACCTTGAGCTCGGCCCGGTGCACCACCGCGGCCAGGGCGGGCACGTGGTGGACGTGCCGTGCAAGTACCGCGGGGAGCGCTTCGAGCTGGCCATGGTGGAGGACTCCCACTCCGCGCTGGTCGCCTGGATCGAATCCGCCGCCCCCTCCCAGCCCACCCTCTTCTAGCGCTCTGACCCCTACTCCTCTCGCCCCTACTCCTCTTCTGCGCCGCCCCACCCCTTCGCCGAGACCGGCACAAGTAACGCACCGAGACCGGTCGACATGGTGGTGCGTGCACCGCGCTCCTCCAGGAGGGCTACCGCCACGGCACAGAGGCGGTTACAGGGGCACAGCCAGACCCCCTTTGACACTGCCTGCCCAGTCGCTAGCGGCAGCGGCTCACCGGGTCAACAATCGATGCCATGAGTACACAACGTCCCGTAACTGTTCTGCTTGGTGCCGGAGCCATCGGCACCGCCATCGCCCGCCGCGTCACCAACGGCGGCCACATCGTCGTCGCCGACCTGCGGCTGGAGAACGCACAGAAGGTCCGTGAGCAGCTGCTCGACGCCGGTTACAGCGCCGAGGCGACGACGACGGACCTGGCCGATCCCGCCTCCATCCGGGCCCTTGCGGAGCACGCCGCCTCACTCGGGCCGGTCACCCGCGTCATCCTCGCCGGCGGAGTGTCGCCGTCGCAGGCCGACATCCCCACTATTTTGCGGGTAGACCTGTACGGCTTCGCCGTCGCGCTGGAGGAATTCGGCAAGGTCATCGCCCCGGGCGGCTCCGGCGTCGTCATCTCCAGCCAGTCCGGCTACCGCATGCCCGCGCTCACCCGTGAGCAGGACGCCCTGCTGGCGACCACCCCCGTGGACGAGCTACTCGCACTGCCCATGCTCGCTGAGGGCGCCGTGACTTCCACCCTGCACGCCTACCAGATGTCCAAGCGTGCTAACGGCCTGCGCGTGCGGGCCAACGCCGTCACCTGGGGTGAGCGCGGTGCCCGCATCAATTCCATCAGCCCCGGCATCGTCATTACGCCGCTCGCGCGCGACGAGCTCGAGGGGCCGCGCGGCGCCGGCTACCGCAAGCAGCTCGAGTTCTCCCCGGCCGGGCGCGCCGGCACGCCCGATGAGATCGCCGCGCTGGCCGGTTTCCTCATGGGGCCCGAGGCCGGCTACATCAACGGCACCGATGTATTGGCCGACGGAGGCGTGACCGCCTCCTGGTACTACGGGCCGCTGTCCGCGGGCGGGGCGAACTGAGAGACAGCGCCGCCGCGTCATGTCGACCGGTTTCGGTGCGTCAATAGTGCCGGTTTCGGCGTGTTACGAGTGCCGGTTTCGGTGAGTGGGGTGCCGACCGGATGCGTGAGCGTCGGGGCGAGGGGTGCGGGTAGGCTGCCGGGGTGCGCGTCGTCATTGCTTCCTGCTCCGTGGACTACTCCGGTCGCCTGGACGCTCATCTGCCCCGGGCCACCCGCCTGATCATGGTCAAGGCCGACGGCTCGGTGCTGGTCCACTCCGACGGCGGCTCCTACAAGCCGCTGAACTGGATGAGCCCGCCCGCCCGCCTGGCGGAGGTCGCCCCGGATGAGGAGGACGCCGAGGCCGGCGTTACGGCCCGCTGGGAGGTGACCGCAGCCAAGACCGACGACCGCCTGGTCATCCGACTGTTCGAGATCGTCTCGGACGCCAGCGTGGAACTCGGTGTCGACCCCGGACTGACCAAGGACGGGGTCGAGGCCCACCTGCAGGAGCTGCTCGCAGAGCAGGTGGAGGTGCTCGGCCCCGGCTTCCGCCTGGTGCGCCGCGAGTACCCCACCCCCATCGGCCCGGTCGACCTGCTGGTGCGTGACGCCGCCGGCGCCGCGGTGGCCGTGGAGGTCAAGCGGGTGGGCGGCATCGACGGCGTCGAGCAGCTGACCCGCTACCTGGACATGCTCGACCGCGACCCGCTGCTGACCCCGGTGCGCGGCGTGTTCGCCGCCCAGCAGATCAAGCCGCAGGCGCGCGTGCTGGCCGAGGACCGTGGCATCCGCTGCGTCGTGCTGGACTACGACGCCATGCGCGGGCTGGACGACCCCTCCTCCCGCCTGTTCTGACGGGCCGGCACCACCCCGGCGGCACGGGACCGGGCCGGAATCACGGCGCGTGCGCCGTTATCTCTCCTCATCGTGCCGCACCCTCGCCGGGCGCTTAGCATCTGCCCATGCCCGCCGCACGCCCCGTTGCCGCCCCGCGCGAGATGTCCTACCTGCGCATTGTCGCCCAGGGTCTCGTTCCCGTCACCACCGCCCCCGACGTCGTCGAGACGGTGCGCCGTCAGTTGGCCATGCAGGGCCAGCAGCCCTCCGCCGTCCCGCACGCGCTGATCATCCGGGCCGACGGCGCCACCGGCTCCGACGTCGACGCCGCATTCGCCGGTGGCCACCTGGTGCGCTCCTGGCCCATGCGCGGCACGATCCACATCACCACCGCCGCCGACCACCACTGGCTGCGCGAGGCACTCATGCACCGCTCGGACGCCTGGACGCGACAGACCGAGGCGCGCCTGGGGATTGACAACGCCGTCCTGGGGCGCGCCGCCGATGCCGCGTTGGGGCTCATCGGCCGGGAGGGGCCGGTGGCCCGCACCCGGCTGATCAGGGCCTGGCAGGAGGCCGGCCTGCTTGACTCGGCGGACGCATCCACCCCGGGGACCTGGCACCGGCGGCACCTGCTGGTGCGGTTGCAGCGTGAGGGCGTACTGGTGCAGGGGCCCAGGCGCGGCAACGAGCACCTGATCGTGGACGCCCGCGCCCTGCCGGGTGCCGAGACCGGCCCCGGAGGCAGCGGGGGAGCCGCGCGCGGTACTGGCGGGCATGGCGCCGCCCTGGCGGAGATCGCCCGCCGCTACGCCACCAGTCACGGGCCGGTGAGTGCCGCCGACCTCGCCCGCTGGACCACGCTGCCACTGGCGCAGGCCACGCGCGCCCTCGAGGACGCCGTCGAAGTCACGAACGCCGCCGCCTACCCGGTGGACCCGGCCGCCGCTCGCGTGCCGCTGGTGCGCGCCCGTGCGGAGGGCGGGCTGCGGGGGAGCGTCCGGCTGCTCGGAGCCGATGCGGGGGCGGGGCCCGGGCGCGACGTGCTCTACCTGCGCGCCGACCTGCCCGAACTGCTGGAGGCGAATGCGCGCGCCGTCGGCCGCACCCTGTTCCTGCCGTCCTTCGACGAATTGCACGTGGGCTACAAGGACCGGCTCTGCTTGACCGACGCCGCCGGGGAGCGGCTGATCTGCCCGGCGGCCAACGGCATGTTCCGGCCGTTGCTGGTGGACCGGGGGCGAGTGGTGGCCGTGCGTCCCGTGGGGGAGGGGCTGCTGTGGGCCGACGGCGCCCGCCGCTCGGCTCGGCTGGATGCCGCGGTGGACCGGGTGGTGCGGCGCGTGGAGCGCAGACTGAGCCGCTGAATGCCGCGGCTTGGCGGCCGCAGCGGAACCAACCCGGCAAGACAACAGACATCTGATGTCTGCGGGTTCTTGCGGTAGACTCGCTGCATGAGCAGTGCCGCCACACCCACAGGCTCCGCGTCGGTCTCTTCCAAGCCGCGCTCCACCGCGGCCTCCGCCGCAGCCGCCGATACCCCCTTCGCCCTACGTGGACGCGTGGTCACACCAATGCAGATCATTGACGACGGCGTCGTCGTCATCGCCGCACGTCACCTCGCCTGGGTCGGGCCGGCCCCGGAGGCCGCTCGGGCCGGCTGGGCGGATCTGCTTGCCTCGGCCCGCAGCGCCCCGGCGGGCGGCTACCTGCTGCCCGGCCTGGTTGACGTGCACTGCCACGGCGGTGGCGGGGAGTCCTTCCCCAACGCTGAGACCCGCGCCCAGGCCATGACCGCCGTCCGTGAGCACCGCCGGCACGGAACGACGAGCCTGGTCGCCTCCTGCGTCACCGCCGCCCCCGAGGTGCTCAAGGCGCGCACGCGAGTACTGGCCGACCTGTGCGACGCCGGCGAGCTCGCCGGGATCCACTTCGAGGGACCGTTCGTGTCCGCCGAGCGCTGCGGCGCCCAGGACCCCACATACATCACGGACCCCGACGCCGCCCTCACCCGCGAGCTGATCGAGCTCGGCCGCGGACACGTGGCCACCATGACGATCGCCCCCGAGAAGCCGCACATCACCGGCGACGACGGCGTGGTCGCCGCGCTGATCGACGGCGGCGCACTGCCCTCCTTCGGCCACACCGATGCCGAGGCCGCCCCAGTGCGCGCCGCCCTGGCCGACGCCTCCGCCCGCATCGCCGCGCGCGCGGCGTCCAGTGAGCCGGCCCGCTCCGCGCGCGTAACCGCCACCCACCTGTTCAACGGCATGCGCCCCATGCACCACCGCAAGCCCGGACCCGTACCCGAGTTCCTGGCCGCCGCGGCGAGCGGGGAGTGCATTGTGGAGCTGATCGGCGACGGCGTCCACCTGGACCCCGCCATCGTGCGGGACATGTTTGAAACGCTGGGGCGGGAGAACGTCGTGCTGATCACCGACGCGCTCGCCGCCGCCGGCGTGCCCGACGGCGACTACGTGCTTGGCTCCCAGGCCGTCACGGTTTCCGCCGGGGTGGCCCGCCTGATCGAGGGCGGGGCACTGGCCGGCAGCACGGCGCACCTGATTGACGTCGTGCGCACCACCTGGCGCGGCGGGGTTGACCTGGTCGACGCCGTCTTCGCCGCCTCCTGCCAGGGCGCCGAGATCCTCGGGGAGGACTCCATCGGCGCGCTGGAGCCCGGTCTATGGGCCGACGTGGTGGTAACCGACGCGGACCTGAACCCGGTCACGGTGTTCCGCCGCGGTGAGGCGGTGGACTGACGCGGGCAAGGGTCGCTCAGCCGGGCAGACCCAGCAGCCGGTGGGTGTAAACGGCCTGCCCGGAGTGCTGGGCAGCGTCGTCGATGATCGAGGCCAGCCGCACCCCGCGAGTCACCGGCGGCGTCCAGGCGCGGTCGATGACCTCCTCAAGCGCCTGCGGGTGCAGTGAGCGCAGGTAGTCGCGGGCCAGGTCATAGGCGGCGTCGAGGTAGCTGGTCAGGACGGTGAGGTCTTCCACGCGCACCAGTGCCGCCTGCTCCGGGGTGTGGCGCCAGTCCTCGGTGTCATCGGGCAGGGGCAGGTTGAAACGCTCCTTGAAGCCACGGGATGTCCACAGCGTCTCGATGCCCGCCAGGGCGGAGATCTGCAGGTCGATCTCCCGGGCGGTGTGCCAGGCCAGCCAGCTCAGGGAGTCGATACGCGGGGCGAGCTGCGGGGTGGGCTGTGTGTTCGCCTGCTCCAGGCTCACGCCGTCGAGGGCGCGGTCGAAGCGCTCGCGGGAGCGGTCCAGTGAGGCCAGTAGCAGCTCGAGGTAGGCGTTGGGGGGTGCAGGGGAGTCGGTGAGTTCGCTCATGCCCCCACGGTAGGCGCGGGTCGGCGTCCAGGCTAGGTGCGGGTCAGATCCGCTGGCCGCACTGGGAGCAGAAGGTGGCGTCCTCCGTCTCCAGGTAACCGCAGGACCGGCAGCGCAGCCTGACCACCTGTGCCGGGGACTCGGCCGGCTTGGAAGCGCCTTCAAGCGCCGCCTGCAGGGCAGGGATCTCTTCGAGCCGCATCTGGTCCTGAGCGCCTTCCGAGCGCTTCCACGGCTCGGCGTCGCGGGCCTCGCCCTGGGGCGACAGCACCACGCCGGCGCCGGCCAGACCCTGCCTGCCCACGCGTCGCAGCCACTGGCCGGCACTGATGACTAAGACTCCTAGGAATGCCACGGGGAAGAACTGGAAGACGCGGCCGATGCCGCTTCCGATAGCCGTGTGGTCGCCGGAGCCGAATACGTCACCGATCCCGGCGAAGGCGCCAAAGCCGGCGATGAAGACGCTGAAGAACATGAGCAGGCCGAGTCCCTGGAGGAAGGCTCCGCCGTAGTAGGCGGCCTTCCGCCACGTTGGTACGTCATAGCGGCGCGGCCGGTCACCGTTGCTCGCGTACGGTGAGTGCTGATAGTGCGACTGCTGGTCGGGCGCCGGGCTGCTGGTCATGGGCGGACCTCCGGTTGGGGAAGGACGCTTAACCTTAACCGACCACGCACATAATCACGAATCGGGAACGGGGACAGTGCGGGTCCAGCGGTCCACGTGCTTGGGTGCGATCGATGCCGCGCTGACAGATGCCGATGTTGATGCCGGCGAGCGAGCCGATGAGGGCTTCGCCCTGGCCCCCATGCTCGACCCGCCCGAGGCCTGCATACGGGTAAGGAGAAGCAAGCAACGAATAGTCGCCGGGGTGCGGCGCCGGTGACCGACCGAGTCGCGTGTGGCGGTGGCCAGTCCAACATGTTCGTAGTAGCGGAGCGCGTGCGGGCTGAGCTGCAGGTGCCGGGAGGTGGCGCCGATAGCCCGGTCCGCCGCTTGATCCTCGCGGACCAGGCCTTGCTGCGCTTACCGACTCCGCCGGGTGGGCCGTCCGCCAGGGCCGACCGCAAGGCGCACGGCTTGTGCCAGGACTCCCGAAACCGTACTTCGAGCACCCTTGAGGCCATGCGTTGGCACGAAATGCACCACTTTCCCGATCCCGGTAACCGCAGCCTGGCGCGTGATCCGCATGATTACGGGGTTTTCCTGGTGCGGCGCGAACGATCCACCAAGGAAAGTGGTGCAGACTGTGACACTTTTCCCGCTGGACGGCTAGATGTTCGCGCCCAGGGCGGCCAGCACGGGGCGCATCTTGGCCTTCGTCTCGGCCAGCTCGTCGGCCGGCACCGAGTCGGGCATGATCCCGCCGCCGCCGAAGACTCGCGCCGGCGCCTGCGGGCCCGCCCCGCCCGGCGGCAGGGCGGCGCTGCGGAGCGCAATGCACCACTCGCCCTCGCCGTGCCAGTCCACCCAGCCCACGGGGCCGGCGTACCTCCCCCGGTCCATGCCCTCCACCTCGGCGATGATGCGGGCGGCCGCGGCGGTGGGGGTGCCGCATACGGCCGCAGTGGGGTGCAGTGCGCCCACCAGGGACAACGCCCCCGTGTCCCCGGCAACCACGCCGGTGATGTCGGTGGCCAGGTGCAGCACGTTCGGCAGCGTCAGTACCCGCGGCGGCTGTGCCTCCACCGTGGAGCACAGGGGCTCCAGGGCCGAGATCGCGGAGGCCCGCGCCAGCTCGTGCTCGGCCCGGTTCTTGGCCGAAGCCGCCAGCCAGCCCGCCAGCCGCTCGGCCTCGCGCGCGCGGGCCGCCGCGTCGCCCGGGTGACGGCGCGCGGTACCCGCCAGCACCCGGCTGGCAAGATGCCGGTTCTCCAGCCGCACCAGCAGTTCCGGGGTCGCCCCCACCATGGCGTCCACGGCGAAGGTCCAGCAGGACGGGTAGCTCGCGCCCAGTCGGCGCAGTAGGTCGCCGGTCGCCAGGGGTGCGGCCGGTGTTACGAGCAGATCCCGCGCCAGCACCACCTTGCGGGCCTCCCCGGCAGTCATGCGCCGCTGTACCTCTGCGACGGTGGCCAGGTAGTCGGTCTCGGACAGCGCCCCGGGCGAGATCACGGGGGCGCCGGGGGAGGAGGCAGTTGCCCCTCCGGATGCTGGTGGTCGCATCTGGGCCAGGACCTCCGCCGCGTCCGGGTGCGCCTCGCCCTCTGCCACGGCAGTGGTCAGCCACGCCCCGGCGTCATCCAGACCCACGATCACGCGCGGCACGATGAGTACCGAGGCGGCGGCGGAGTCGGGGGAGAAGGCGATGGTCCCCAGCGCGACCGGCCCGGTGCCCGGGCGTACCAGGGCGTCGCGCCACCATGAGGCGTAGACCGTGGCCCGCCAGGCGGCGCGCAGCGCCTCGATCCGGTCGGTGCCGGCGGCCTCCAGGCACAGCGCGCGTCCCCAGCCGACCAGCCCGCGCCCGTGACGCACCCAGGACACCGGGTCCTGGCGCCCGGCCAGCAGCTCAAGCAGCCCCGTGCCGCCGCCGCCCTCCGGGGTGATGCTGCCGGCGGGTAGTGCGACCGTGCGGAAGGACATGCGCGGCGGAGCGGCGGCGGCCTGCGCCGCAGGCAGTCGCAGGCCGCCGGCGGAGGTCCCCGCGGGTACCGCCACGGTCACCTCAGGCCTCCGGGGCCGTCGGCGCGGCGTTGCCGGCGCTGCTGGCCGCGGGTACCCCCGGCTTGGTGGCGCGGTGGATGGCGACGATCCCGCCGGACAGGTTCTTGTAGCCGACCGTGCGCCAGCCGGCGCGCTGGATCAACTCCGCCAGGGCCTCCTGGTCCGGCCAGTCCAGGATTGACTCGCCCAGGTAGCTATAGGCATCGGCGTTGGAGGACAGCAGCTTTCCGGCCGCGGGCAGGGCCGTGCCCAGGTAGAAGCGGTAAAGGCGGCGGAAGGCCGCATTCACGGGTGTGGAGAACTCCGCGATCACCAGGCGCCCGCCCGGACGGGTCACGCGCGTCATCTCCGCCAGCGCCTTGGCGGTGTCCTGCACATTGCGCAGCCCGTAGGAGATGGTGACCACGTCAAAGGTGGCGTCGGCGAAGGGCAGGTCGGTGGCGTCACCGACCACGAACTCGATCTCCGGGTGGCGCAGACGCCCCTGCGCCACCATGCCCGCAGACAGGTCGCAGGCAACCACGTCCGCACCGGCGGCGGCGTAGTCGGCGGCGGAGGTGCCGGTGCCTGCGGCCAGGTCCAGCACCCGCATGCCGGGGCCGGCGGCGACGGCGGCGCGGGTTACGGCGCGCCACATGCGCACCTGCCACAGGCTCATCACGTCATTGGTCAGGTCATAGCGGCGGGCGACGGCATCGAACATGCCCGCGACCTCACGGGGGTCCTTGGCTAGGGAGGCTCGGCTCATGGGGTGATCCTCGCAGATCCGGGGCCCGCTCCGGAGCGGGCCCCGCCCCCGGGTGGGCGGCCCTGCGCCGACGACGCTAATTCGCAAGGGTAGGTATCTCTAATTGCGCGTCTAGTGCCGTCGCGGCGTTCTCGCGGGCGTTCCGTATGTCTTCGCGTTATTATGGAAATCGCGGGGAATAACCGGGTTCGGCGAGGGTGCTGGCGGAGCCTGCGGATGACTAGCCGAGGTCAGCCGGTAATGTCTCGGCAGGTCCCGGTCTGTTGCAGGGCTGCCGGGTTCCGGCTGCCCTCCCCGGCAGTCGCAGGACAGTTCCAACATCCCGATCCGCACGAGTGGCACGCGAAGGAGGCGCGCAGTAATGGCAGCAGCCGCAGGCGATCTCAGTGCTGACGTCGTAGTTGTGGGCGCCGGCCCCGCGGGCTCCTCCGCCGCCTACCACCTGGCCAGGCTGGGACTGGACGTGCTGCTGCTGGAGCGTCAGGAGCTCGGGCGGGACAAGGTCTGCGGCGATGGGCTCACCCCCGCTGCCGTGCGCGAGCTGGTGCGCATGGGCGTGGACACCTCCACCTGGCAGCGCAACCAGGGGCTGCGGGTAATCGGTGGCGGACACCTTCTGCACATCCCCTGGCCGGAGCAGCCCAGCCTGCCCTCCTACGGCCTGGCCCGGCGCCGTAGCGAGCTGGATCGGGACCTGGCCACCCGCGCCGTAGCCGCCGGCGCCCGCCTGATCACCGGCGTGACCGCAACTGAGCCGGTCACCAGTGCCGCGGGCCGCGTCACCGGCGTGAGGATCGCCCCCACCCCGCGCAGTCCGGAGCCGGGTATCGAGGCCCCGGCCACCGTGCGCGCCCCGCTGGTCATGGACGCCGGCGGTGTCTCCGCCCGCCTGGCCACCGCCGCGGGCCGCCGGAAGAACGAGCGCAGGCCGCTGGGCGTGGCCGTGCGCGCGTACTTCCGCTCCCCGCGTGCCGACGACGCCTGGATGGAGTCCCGCCTGGAGCTGTGGGACGGCCCCGCCCGACGCTCTGACCTGCTGCCCGGCTACGGCTGGATCTGGAGCGTGGGTGACGGCCTGGTCAATGTGGGCCTGGGTTCGGTCGCCTCGACGCCGGCCGCGGCGTCTGCGCGCGGCATCGACTACCGCGCCGTTTTCAACCGCTGGCTGGAGCACGTGCCTGCCGCCTGGGGCTTCAGCCCCGAGAACCGGGTGGGCCGCGTCGCCTCCGCTGCACTGCCCATGGCCTTCAACCGCAAGCCCCACTACGCCGACGGGCTCATGCTGCTGGGTGACGCCGGCGGCATGGTCTCCCCCTTCAACGGGGAGGGCATCGCCCAGGCGCTTATGGCCGGGCGCCTGGCCGCCGAGGCTGCCGCGCAGGCTGCGGCCCGCACCACGGCTTCCGGGCGCGAGCTCGCCCTGGCCCAGTACCCCGCCGCCCTGGAGGCGCAGATGGGCGGCTACTACACGCTCGGGCGCATCTTCGTCGCCCTGATTGAGCACCCTGAGGTGATGCGCGTGTGCACCCGCTACGGGCTGCCACGCAAGCGCCTGATGCGGCTCGTCGCCAAGCTCCTGTCCGATGGCTGGGAGCGCCGCGGCGGCGACGGAATCGACCACTTCATCCAACTTCTGACAAGGATGGTGCCGGCAGCATGAACCCGTACGTCTCCCTGCTCATCATGGCGGCAGTCGCCATGGTCGTCGCCGTCGGCGGCCTGGTGCTGTCTGCGATCGTGAGCCCGAACCGGCGCAACCGGGTCAAGGTCGCCAACTACGAGTGCGGCATTGACCCCACCCCCACCAACGTCGACCAGGGCCGGTTCCCCGTGTCCTTCTACCTGGTCGGCATGACCTTCATCATCTTCGACGTCGAGGTCGTCTTCCTCTACCCGTGGGCCACCGCCTTCACGCAGCTGGGCTTCTTCGGGCTGAGCGCCGCCCTCGCCTTCATCGCCCTGATCACGGTGCCCTACCTCCTGGAGTGGCGCCGCGGCGGCCTGGACTGGGAGTAAGGGAGCAAGCCCGATGAACATGCGTGAGTACAACGAGAAGATGCTCCACATCCCCTCCAAGCGGGATGACCTGCAGGCGCAGGCGCTGGAGAGCGTTGAGGGGCCCGGCTTCATGCTCACCACCGTGGAGAAGCTGGCCGACCTGGCGCAGGCGCGCTCGCTGTGGCCGGTGACCATGGGCCTGGCCTGCTGCGCCATCGAGATGATGGCCACCGGTACGCCCCGCTTCGACATGGCCCGCTTTGGCTGGGAGGTCTTCCGCGCCTCGCCGCGCCACGCCGACGTCATGATCGTCTCCGGCCGCGTCTCCCACAAGATGGCGCCGGTAGTGCGCAACGTCTACGACTCCATGCCCGAGCCCAAGTGGGTCATCTCCATGGGGGCCTGTGCCTCCTCCGGCGGCGTGTTCAACAACTACGCCGTGGTCCAGGGCGCCGACCACATCGTCCCGGTGGACATCTACCTGCCCGGCTGCCCGCCGCGCCCGGAGATGCTGCTGGGTGCCATGCTCGAGCTCACCCGCCAGATCGAGCGCAAGCCGATCTTCGCCCACCGCGAGGAGATCGCCCGCGCCGTTGAGGCCGCCGCCCTCAAGGCCGTCCCCACCGCCGAGATGAAGGGTCTGCTCGCATGACCGCCAACGCTGGGAACGCTGAGAACAACGCCGCTTCCGACGCCGTCGCCGAGGCCGCCGCCGTACCGGAGGTTGCCGGCCAGCCGGTGCGCGAGGAGCTGCGGCTGGAGGTCATCGGCACGCACACCGGCCAGTTCGGCGCCGGTGACGCCGGCGACACCACCGGCTACGGGGGCACCGCCAGCGTGGTCGCCCTCGCCCCGGCGTCCACGCGCCCCTACGGGGAGTGGTTCGATGACGTCGTCGACGCCCTCATCGAGGACCTCACGGAGGCCGGGGTGGACCCCGCCGCGGCCATTGAGAAGGTGGTGGTGGACCGCGGCGAGCTGACCCTGTTCATCACCCGCGAGCACCTGCTGGACGTGGCCCGCCCGCTGCGCGACGACCAGGACCTGCGCTTCGAGCTGTGCCTGGGCGTGACCGGCGTGCACTACCCGGGCGACGCCGGCCGCGAGCTGCACGCCTGCTACGAGCTGATCTCCCTGACCCACGGCGCCCGTGACCTGCGCCTGGAGGTCACCTGCCCCGAATCCGACCCGCACGTACCCTCGCTGGTACCGGTTTATCCGGGCAATGACTGGCACGAGCGCGAGGCCTGGGACCTGATGGGTATCGTCTTCGACGGCCACCCCAACCTGACCCGCTCGGCCATGCCCGACGACTGGGTGGGGCACCCGCAGCGCAAGGACTACCCGCTCGGAGGCATCCCCGTGGAGTACAAGGGCGCCTCAACCGCTACCGCCGACACCCGGAGGTCATACCGCTGATGAGCACACTGCACGCCACCGGCCCCGCCACCGATGACCTCACCGACGGCGCCCCCCAGTTCACCGCCAGCGGCGGGGACTGGGATGACATCGCCGCCCAGATCGCCGCCCGCGACGAGGCCGACCGCCTCCAGCGCGACCGCGTAGTGGTCAACATGGGCCCGGTCCACCCCTCCACGCACGGGGTGCTGCGCCTGGTGCTGGAGACCGACGGGGAGACCGTCACCGAGCTGCGTGCCGGCACGGGCTTCCTGCACACCGGCATTGAGAAGAACATGGAGTACCGCACCTGGGTGCAGGGGGAGACCTTTGTAACCCGCATGGACTACGTGGCTCCCTTCTTCCAGGAGGTCGGCTACGCCCTGGCGGTGGAGAAGCTGCTCGGCATCACCGATGACGTCCCTGAGAAGGCGACCGTGGCCCGCGTGGTGCTCATGGAGCTCAACCGCATCGCCAGCCACGTGGTGGCCATCGGCTCGGCCGGCAACGAGATGGGCGGCACCACGCTGATGACCATCTCCTTCCGGTGCCGTGAGAACATCCTGCGCGCCTTCGAGATGGCCTCCGGGCTGCGTATGAACCACGCCTATGTGCGCCCCGGCGGCCTGGCCCAGGACCTGCCGGAGGGCTTCACCGACTTCGTCCGCTCGGTCATGCCGAACATCAAGAACGACCTGGGCGAGCTGGAGTCCCTGCTCATGGCCAACCCGATCCTGAAGTCCCGGTTCGTCGGGATCGGCGAGATGAGCCTTTCCGCCGCGATGGCCATGGGGCTGACCGGGCCGTGCATCAGGGCCGCGGGCTACCCGCTGGACATGCGCAAGCTGCGCCCCTACTGCGGGTATGAGACCTATGACTTCGAGGTCCCCGTGTACGACCGCTCCGACTGCTACAACCGGCTGCGGGTCCGCTTCGACGAGTGCTACCAGTCCCTGAAGATCGTCTCCCAGGCACTGGACCGGCTCGACGAGATCGCCGGGCGCGGGGACGACCCCTCCAACACCACGATGGTGGCCGACCCGACCATCGCCTGGCCCGCCCGCATGGCCGTCGCCACCGACGGGCAGGGGCAGTCCCTGGAGCACGTCAAGGAGATCATGGGCACCTCCATGGAGTCCCTGATCCACCACTTCAAGCTCGTCACCCAGGGTTTCCGGGTGCCTGCCGGGCAGGTGTACCAGACGGTTGAGCACGCCAAGGGCGTCCTGGGCATCCAGGCCGTCTCCGACGGCGGCACCCGCCCCTACCGGGTCCACTTCCGGGACCCCTCCTACTCCAACCTGCAATCGCTGGCCATGATGAGCGAGGGCGGCATGATCGCCGACGTCGTGCCCTCCCTGGCCTCGATCGACCCCGTCCTGGGAGGCGTGGACCGCTAATGAGCACCCTTGAGAACACCCCTGCCCCGGCCGACGCCGCCGGGATCGCGCTCGGCTACGCCCCGGACGTGGCCGCGCAGCTGGACGCCGATATCGCCGAGATCATGTCCCGCTACCCGTCCGGGTACGAGCGCAGCGCCATCATCCCCATGCTGCACCTGCTGCAGAGCGTGGACGGCTACGTCTCTCCGGTCGGCATCGCGCTGGTCGCCCAGAAGCTGGAGCTGACCCGCTCCGAGGTCTCCGCCGTGGCGACTTTCTACAGCCAGTTCCGCCGCCACCCCGCGGGGGAGTACCACGTGGGTGTTTGCACCAACGCCCTGTGCGCCGTCATGGGAGGCGACGAGGTCTGGCAGGCCGTCAGTGAGCACACCGGGCTCGGCAGCGACGAGACCAGCGCGGACGGCCGCATCAGCCTGGAGCGCGTGGAGTGCAACGCGGCCTGCGACTACGCCCCCGTGGTGATGGTCAACTGGGAGTTCTTCGATAACCAGACCCCCGCCTCCGCCGTCGACCTGGTGACACGCCTGGAGCGCGGCGAGGACGTGACCCCCACCCGTGGCCCGGAGACCGTGCCGACCTTCCGGGAGAACGAGCGGCTGCTGGCCGGATTCGAGGACGGCCGTGCCGACGAGGGCGTTGCGGCCGGCGAGTCCAGCCTGCGCGGCCTGCGGCTGGCCCGTGAGCACGACTGGACAGCACCCACCCAGGAGGAGGACAAGTGAGTGAGCAGACGCCCGGCTCCGCAGAGCCGGCCTTCACCGCGCCGGGAACACTCACCCCGGTCGTCACCGACATGTGGGACAAGCAGCGCTCCTGGACGCTGGACGCCTACCGGGAGGCCGGCGGCTACCGGGGCCTGGCCCGGGCCAAGACCATGAGCTCGGCAGAGCTGATCGAGCTGGTCAAGGCCTCCAACCTGCGCGGCCGCGGCGGCGCCGGCTTCCCCACCGGGCTGAAGTGGTCCTTCCTGCCCGCCCCGGACGGCCTGCCCCGCTACCTGGTGGTCAACGCCGATGAGTCCGAGCCCGGCACCTGCAAGGACATGCCCACCCTGATGGCCAACCCGCACGCCCTGGTGGAGGGCGTAGCCATCACCTCCCGCGCCATCGGCGCCGACCGTGCCTTCGTGTACGTGCGCGGCGAGGTCGCCCACGCCTACCGCCGCCTGCTGCACGCCATCCACGACGCCACCGACGCCGGCCTGCTCGACGACGGCTTCGGCCTGGACGGCAGCCAGCCGCTCAAGATCGTCGCCCACGCCGGTGCAGGCGCCTACATCTGCGGTGAGGAGACGGCGCTGCTGGACTCCCTGGAGGGACGCCGCGGCCACCCGCGCCTGCGCCCCCCGTTCCCCGCGGTGCAGGGCCTGTACGCCCGCCCCACCGTCATCAACAACGTCGAGACCATCGCCTCCGTGCCCGGGGTGCTGGCCCGCGGCGCCGCCTGGTACTCATCCATGGGCACCGAGCGCTCCAAGGGGCACGGCTTGTTCTCCGTGACCGGGCACGTGGCCAATCCTGGGCAGTTCGAGGCGCCCTTCGGCATCACCATGCGCGAGCTGATTGAACTGGCCGGCGGTGTCCGGGCGGGCCACGAGCTGAAGTTCTGGGTGCCGGGCGGCTCGTCCACCCCGATCTTCGGCCCCGAGGAGCTGGATGTCCCGCTCGACTACGAGTCCGTGGTCGGTGCCGGCTCGCTGCTCGGCACCCGCGCCCTGCAGGTCTTCGACGACACCGTTTCGGTGGTTCGCGTGGTGTCCCGGTGGACCGAGTTCTACCAGCACGAGTCCTGCGGCAAGTGCACCCCGTGCCGCGAGGGCACCTACTGGATGCGGCAGATCATGACCCGCCTGGAGGCGGGCCTGGGCGAGCCCGGCGACGTGGAGAAGCTAGAGGATATCGCCGCCAACATCTCCGGCCGCTCCTTCTGTGCCCTCGGCGACGCCGCCGCCACCCCGGTGCTCTCCGGCATCAAGCGCTTCCGCAGCGAGTTCGAGGCCGGCTACACCACACCCGCGGCCGAGCTGTTCCCCCACGCGGCCTCCTCCATTGTCAACAGCCAGGCTCAGAGCGGACGGTGACCAGATGACTGACACGGTCAACATCACGATCGACGGCATGAACGTCGAGGTGGACAAGGGCACGCTGCTGATTCGGGCCGCGGAGCAGGTGGGCGTGCGCATTCCCCGCTTCTGCGACCACCCGCTGCTGGCGCCCTCAGCCAACTGCCGCCAGTGCCTGGTGGAAGTCGCCATGCCGGGGCGCGACGGCGTCGTGCGCCCCATGCCCAAGCCGCAGCCCGCCTGCGCCATGACCGCATCAGAGGGGATGGAGGTCTCCACCCAGGCCACCAGCCAGGTGGCCGCCAAGGCCCAGGCCGGCACCATGGAGTTCCTCCTGATCAACCACCCACTGGACTGCCCGGTGTGCGACAAGGGCGGCGAGTGCCCCCTGCAGAACCAGGCCCTGGAGCTGATGGCCTCCGGCGCGCAGGCGGCCACCCGCTTCACCGACGTCAAGCGCGCCTTCCCCAAGCCGCTGCGCCTGACCAGCAACATCCTGCTCGACCGCGACCGCTGCATCCTGTGCCAGCGCTGCGTGCGCTTCGCCGACCAGATCGCCGGCGACCGCTTCATCACCCTGCAGGGACGCGGCGGCGGCCACGCCGGCGGGGAGGTCACCGGCGGGCTCTACTCCGAGCAGATCGGCCGCTTCGACTCCGGCGTCCTGGACTTCCACGATCCCGCGGCCGTCGCCTCGGGGCACACCCAGACCGTCCGCGGCGGGGAGCACCTGGTCCCCGAGGACGACCTCGCCGGCCCCGGTGGGCAGCCCGGCGTCGTCGACGGCACCGTATATGGTCCGGGCACGCTCGGTGGGGCCGAGGAGCTGGATGTGTCCGGACGGCCCTTCGCCTCCTACTTCTCCGGCAACATCATCCAGATCTGCCCCGTCGGCGCCCTGACCAGCGCCCGCTACCGCTTCCGGGCCCGCCCCATGGACCTGGTCTCCACGGACACCGTCACCGAGCACGACGCCTCCGGCTCCGCCCTGCGCGTGGACATGCGCCGCGGCGTGGTGCTGCGCCGCCTGGCCGGCAACGACCCCGAGGTCAACGAGGAGTGGATCACCGACAAGGACCGCTTCGCCTTCCCCTGGTCATCCCTGGATGACCGCCTGGACGTCCCGCTCGTGCGCGATGAGGCCAGCGGTGAGCTGGTGCCCACCTCCTGGTCCGACGCCCTGGACGTGGCCGCCCGCGGACTTGCCGGGGCGCGCCGGGACGGCGGCGTGGGCCTGCTGCCAGGAGCTCGCCTGACCCTTGAGGACGGCTGGGCCTGGTCCCGGTTCGCCCGCACCGTGCTGGGCACCAATGACATCGACCAGCGTGTGCGCGCCCACTCTTCCGAGGAGGACTCCTTCCTGGCCGCGCGGGTGGCCGGTACCGGCCTGGGCACGGTCACCTACCGGTCGCTGGAGAGCGCCGGCCAGGTGCTGCTGATCGCCCTGGAGCCGGAGGACGAGTGCGGTTCCCTGTTCCTGCGCCTGCGCAAGGGCGTGCGCGCCGGCGGCGTCAAGGTCGCCACCGTGGCCAGCCTCCGCTCGGCCGGCTCGCGCAAGCTCGACGCCGAAGTGGTCCTGGCCGTCCCCGGAACCGAGGCGCGCGCCGTCGCCCTGCTGTCCCAGACCCACCCCGAGCTGACCCGGGCCCTGGGCGGGGAGGGTGCCACCATCCTGGTGGGGGAGCGGGCCGCGGCGGTTCCCGGATTGCTGTCCGTGGTGGACACGCTTGCCAATGCGACCGGCGCCCGCCTGGCGTGGGTGCCGCGTCGCGCCGGTGAGCGCGGCGGCATTGAGGCGGGTCTGCTCCCGCACCTGCTGCCCGGCGGGCGCCCCGTTTCCGACGCCGCCGCCCGTGCCGAGGTGCAGCAGCTGTGGGCCCCGCCTGGCGGTATCAGCGCCCCCGACCCGCTGCCCGCGCAGCCTGGACGCGACACCACTGCCATACTGCACGCGCTGGCCGACGGTGAGCTCGGTGGGCTGGTGGTCGGCGGTGTCGACCTGCGCGACTTCCCCGATCCGGGGCTGGCCCGTACCGCCCTGGCATCCTCCGGCTTCACCGTCCAGCTGGAGGTGCGCCGCAGCGAGGTCAGCGAGCACGCCGACGTGGTGCTGCCGGTGGCCCCGCCGGTGGAGAAGAACGGCACCTTCGTCAACTGGGAGGGACGCGTGCGGCCCTTCGGGCAGGCCCACGTGTCCCGCGCCCGCACCGACCGGCAGGTGCTGGCCGCACTGGCCGCCGAGATGGGCGTGGACCTCGAGGTCGACACGCTTCAGGAGGTGCACGCACAGGTGGACGCACTGGGCCTGTGGGGCGGGGATCGCCCCCGGGTCAGCTTCACCCCGGCTCCTGAGGCCCCAGACGCTTCGGCACAGGCGCCCGGCCGCTCCACGGTCAGTGGCCTGGACGCCGTACTGGCCACCCACAAGCCCATGCTCGACGCCGGCCGCCTGCAGGACGGTGAGCCCTTCCTGGCCGCCACGGGCCTGCGGCCCACGGCGCGTGTCGGCGCCGACCTGGCTGCCCGTCTGCACCTGGTCGGCGGCGAAGCAGTCGACGTGACCACCGCGGCCGGCACGATTACGCTTCCGGCCGCTGTCGGCGCAGTCCCCGACGGGACCGTCTGGCTGCCGGAGTGCTCGCCCGGCTCCACGGTGCGCCAGAGCCTCGGCGTCGGCCACGGCGCCCGTGTGTCCCTCTCACTCACCACTGCGGACAGCCCGGAGGTGGCCCAGTGAACCCGATCGGAATTGCCAGCAGCTCACGCGTCCCGGCGGCCCTCGCCGCGCAGGGCGGCGGCGTGGTCGCCGACTTCACCGAGGAGACCTGGTGGCTGACGCTCATCAAGGCCGTGTTCATCATGGTCTTCCTGATCCTCAGCGTCATCGTCGCCATCTGGGCCGAGCGGCGCGTCCTGGGGCGCATGCAGACCCGGCCCGGGCCAAATGTCAACGGTCCGCTCGGCCTGCCGCAGCTGGTGGCGGACGCCGCCAAGCTGATCATGAAGGAGGACTTCTGGCTCAAGGGTGCCGAGAGCCTCATCTACATCCTGGGCCCGGTCATCGCTGCCTTCAGCGCCTTCATGATCTACGCGGTGATCCCCTTCGGCCCGCAGGTAAGCATGTTCGGCCACTCCACGCCGCTGCAGCTGACGGACTTCCCCGTCTCCGTGCTGTACGTGCTGGCGATCACCGGATTCGGCGTGTACGGCATCATCCTGGGAGGCTGGTCCACGCACTCCACCTACCCGCTGTTCGGTTCTGTCCGCTCGGCTGCGCAGGTCATCTCCTATGAGCTGAGCATGAGCCTGTCGATCCTGACGGTCTTCCTCGCCTCCGGCACCATGTCCACCTCCGGCATCGTCGGCGCGCAGGAGCGCCTGTGGTGGTGCGTGGCCATGATCCCCAGCTTCCTGATCTACGTGGTCTCCATGGTCGGCGAGGTCAACCGCCTGCCCTTCGACCTGCCCGAGGCGGAGGGCGAGCTGGTTGCCGGCCACATGGTGGAGTACTCCTCGATGAAGTTCGCCTGGTACTACCTGGGCGAGTACATCAACATGTTCAACGTCTCCGCCGTGTGCACCACCCTGTTCCTCGGCGGCTGGCGCTCCTTCATCCTGGCCAGCTTCTGGGACGGCGCCAACTCCGGCTGGTGGCCGATGCTGTGGTTCATCCTCAAGGTCTGGTGCGTGATGTTGTTCATGATCTGGACTCGCGGGACGCTGGTGCGCATCCGCTACGACCACTTCATGAAGTTCGGCTGGAAGTTCCTCATCCCCGTCGCCCTGGTGTGGTTCGTGCTGGTCGCCATCGTGCAGGGCTACCGGTCCTTCTCCGGCGGCTCCACCCAGGGGCTGCTGCTGGTGCTGGCCGCCATCTTCCTGGTGGCCATGGTGATCCTGCTGGTGCTGCCCGCGGGCGAGGAGGACGAGGACCTCCCCGCTACCGGTACTGGCCGGGAGCCGGCGGACACGGATGCCGTCACCGTTCCGGGTGAGGAACTGGACGCCTTTGCCGGGGGCTTCCCGGTACCGCCGCTGCCGGGCCAGAAGCTGCCGCCGTCACCGCGTGCCCGCCGCGCCCGCCGCTCTGCCGCACCGGTGCTCGACGCCGCCAGCGACGTCTCCCTGACTGCGGCTGCCACCGACTCCGACGTCACCGCTCAGGAGGGAACCGATGACTGACCCAACACCCCAGGAGTCCCGCCCCGGGGACCGGGAGGGCGCCGACCACGACCAGTGGCTGCGCGACGAGCCCAGCGCCCTGGGACGCGTTTTCGCCCCCGTGGCCGGCTACGGGGTCACGCTGTCCTCCATCTTCCGCCCCACCGTCACGGAGCTGTACCCCTTCGAGAAGCCGGTGCTGATGCCGCGCTACCACGGGCGTCACCAGCTCAACCGCTACGACGACGGCCTGGAGAAGTGCATCGGCTGTGAGCTGTGCGCCTGGGCCTGCCCCGCAGACGCCATTTACGTCGAGGCCGCGCCCAATGCGCCGGGGGCGCAGTACTCACCTGGCGAGCGCTACGGCCGCGTTTACCAGATCAACTACCTGCGTTGCATCTTCTGCGGCCTGTGCATTGAGGCCTGCCCCACGCGCGCGCTGACCATGACCCACGAGATCGACGAGCTGGTCGGCCCCACCCGCTCCGGCCTCATCTACGAGAAGCAGGACCTGTTGGCGCCAGTTCCCGAAGGCGCCCTGGCCGCCCCCCACCCAATGGTGGAGGGCACCGAGGATGGCGACTACTACCGGGGTGCCGTCACCGGCCCCACGCAGGACCAGGTCGACTGGGTGCGTGAGAACCGCCCCGATGACCCCACGCTCACCTCCGTACGCACGGTTCCCGCACCCGCGAAGGCCCCGAAGGAGGCGGTGCACTCATGACGCTCATGAACCCCATGCCCGCGACCCTCACCGCGGACGGCACGCTGTCCGGCGGTGAGACGGTCCTGTTCGCCGTCGTGGCCGTCATCATGGTTGCCTGCGGCCTGATCATGCTGACCGCGAAGCGCGCCGTGAACGCCGCCGTAAGCATGATCCTGATCATGATCTGCCTGGCGGCACTCTACGTCGCCAATGAGGCCCCCTTCCTGGGGGTCATCCAGGTGGTCGTCTACACCGGCGCCGTGATGACGCTGGTGCTGTTCGTGATCATGCTTGTGGGCGTGGGCGGAGACGAGTCGGTCGCCACCCACAACGCAGCCACCAAGTGGCTGCTGACGCTGTTCGGAGTCGGCTTGGTGGCTGTGATCGCCGCGGTTGTGTGGCGAACCGCCTTCCCCACCGCGGTCGGCCTGGCCGAGGGTGACGAAGCCAGCCCCCAGTCGCTCGCAGTGGTCCTGTTCGGCGACCACGTGGTCACCATGGAGCTGACCGGGATCCTGCTGATCACTGCCGCGGTTGGAGCACTGACTCTCACCCACCGGCAGCGGGTCCGCCCCCGCCTGTCCCAGCGCGACCGGGTGGACGCCCGGATGCGGGCGTATGCCAGCTCCGGCACCCACCCGGGGCAGAAGCCCATGCCCGGCGTCTACGCGGCCACCAACAGCGCCGCCGCACCCGCCCTGGCGGCCTCCGGCGAGGCGCTGGAGGAGTCCGTGCCGCGGGTGCTGCGGGTACGGGACCAGGCGCTGGAGCTGTCCGAGGTGTCCCCGGAGATGGGCGCGGCTCAGCGCGCCGGTCGCATCACTCAGCGGGAGGACGCCACCGTCGGTCGCTCAGGCATGCCGGCAATGCCGGGCGCCCCCGCGCCCGTTGTCACCCAGCCCGTCGCCCCGGCGGCAGCCGCCGCGTCGCCCGGCTCTGCGGCCGCCGGTGAAGCGCCGGCAGAAACCGAGGAGGAGCACAAGTGAGCGTCCCCATTACCGCCTATGTTGTGCTCGCCGGGGTGCTGTTCACCCTGGGTGCCCTGACCGTGCTGCTGCGGCGCAACGCGATCATCGAGCTGATGGGCGTGGAGCTGATGCTCAACGCCGTCAACCTCGTGCTGGTGACCTTCTCCCGCATGTACGGGGACCTGAGCGGGCAGGTGTTCGCGTTCTTCGCCATCGTCGTGGCCGCGGCGGAAACCGTCGTCGGACTGAGCATCGTCGTGTCCATCTTCCGTACCCGCAGGTCCACGTCGGTTGACGACCTGAACCTGCTCAAGCACTGAAGGAGCCGAGATCATGACCGCATCCCCTCTCGTGCTCTCCACCGGGCTGCTCGCGAGCCAGTCCGTGGTTGGTGCCGCCGCGCCCGCCACCGGTGCGGCCGCGCTGGCCTGGCTGCTGATAGCCGTGCCCGCGGCCTGCGCCGCCATCCTGCTGCTGCTCGGCCGGGCCGCCGACGCCTGGGGCCACTGGCTGGGCGTGGCTGCCGCCGCATTCAGCGCCTGCCTCGGCCTGGTCATCCTCGCCCAGGTGCTGGGCCTGGACGCCGCCGACCGAGTTGTGGGCGTGCCCTTGTGGCGCTGGTTCGGCGCCGGAGACCTGGACGTGAGCCTGGGCCTGCGCCTGGACCCGCTGTCGCTGACCTTCGTGGTGCTGGTGACCTGCGTCGGCTTCCTCATCCACCTGTACTCGGTTGCCTACATGGCCCATGACCGGGACCGGCGCCGGTTCTTCGCCTACCTGAACTTCTTCATCGCCGCCATGCTCACCCTGGTACTCGGCGACTCCTACATCGCCCTGTTCATCGGCTGGGAGGGCGTGGGCCTGGCCTCCTACCTGCTCATCGGCTTCTGGAACACCGCCGACGCCGACGCCCCCCAGGCGGAGCAGTTCACCAGCCGGGAGAACGCGGCCGCCGCCAAGAAGGCCTTCATCATGAACCGCATCGGCGACGTCGGCCTGCTGCTGGCCATGATGGCCTGCATCGCGCAGGTCGGCTCGGTCGCCTACGACGCGGTGCTGCCGGCCGCCCAGGAGGGGGCCATCTCCACCGGATGGCTCACCGCAATCGGCTTCAGCCTGCTGCTGGCGGCGTGCGGAAAATCCGCCCAGTTCCCCCTGCAGGCCTGGCTGGGTGACGCCATGGCGGGCCCCACCCCGGTGTCCGCGCTGATTCACGCCGCCACCATGGTCACCGCCGGCGTGTACCTGATCGTGCGCTCGGGCGCCGTATTCGAGGGCGCCCCCGACGCCCAGCTGGCCGTCGCCGTCGTCGGGGCCATCACCCTGGTGCTGGGCGCCGTCATCGGCTGCGCCAAGGACGATATGAAGAAGGTGCTGGCCGCCTCCACCATGAGCCAGATCGGCTACATGATGCTCGGCGCCGGCCTGGGGCCGATCGGCTATGCCTTCGCCATCTTCCACCTGCTCACCCACGGCTTCTTCAAGGCCCAGCTGTTCCTGGGCGCCGGCAGCGTCATGCACGCGATGGGCGACCAGGTGAACATGCGCCGCTTCGGCGGCCTGCACCGCGCCATGAGGATCACCTGGGTCACCATGGGAATCGGCTGGCTGGCCATCCTCGGGATCCCGCCCTTCTCCGGGTTCTGGTCCAAGGACAAGATCATTGAGGCCGCCTTCGTCGGCGAAGGCGCCCGCCCCTGGATCCTGGGCACCATCGCCCTGCTGGGCGCCGGGCTCACCGCCTTCTACATGTCGCGGCTGTTCTTCATGATCTTCCACGGCAGCCCCCGGTGGACCACCGCCAAGGACATTGAGGGTGAGGTCCACCCCCACGAGTCCGGCTGGATGATGACGCTTCCGCTGATCATCCTGTCCGTCTTCTCCCTCGGCCTGGGCGGGGCGCTGACCATGGGTGACGCCTTCGTCACCTGGCTGGAGCCGGTCACCGGGCATGCCGCGCACGGCGAGCCCGTCCTCCCGGCCACCGCGATCATGGGGGCCACGCTCGCCCTGGTGATTATCGGCGTCGTCGTCGCCTGGGCCCTGTACGTGCGGCAGGACGTGCCCACGGTGGTGCAGCGCGCGAACCTCCTGGTGGAGGCCGCCCGCCACGACATGTACCAGGACACGATCAACGAGGCAGTAGCCATGCGGCCCGGTCAGGGGCTCGTCCTCGCCGCGGGGGCCGCGGACCACTACGTCGTCGACGGCGCCGTAGAGGGGCTCGCCAAGGGAACCGGGGCGCTCGGCCGGCTCACCGCCCGCACCGAGTCCGGATACGTCCGCTCCTACGCCGGCTACATGCTCGGAGGGACGGTCCTAGCACTTATCGCCGTCCTGGCCAGCAGGTTCTGAGAGGACACGACCACATGCAGCCCATGAATGAAACCTTTCCCATCCTGACTGTCATGGCGGTCGTCCCGCTCGCCGGGGCACTGCTGCTGTGGCTGATGCCCCCGCTGCGGCGCCAGGGGCGGGTCATCGGCCTGCTCTTCTCCCTGGCCACGCTCGGTGTAGGCATCTGGGCGCTGACCCGCTTTGACGTGGCCCAGGCCGGCGCCACGCAGCTGGCCGAGACCCACTCCTGGATCCCGCTGCTGGGCGTGTCCTGGGCGCTGGGCGTGAACGGGCTCGGCCTGGCCATGCTGCTGCTGACCGCCTTCCTGGTGCCGCTTGTGCTCCTGGCCAGCTGGGGAGAGGTGCCCGCGGACCAGCAGTCCCTGTTCAGCGGCCTGGTGCTGGTGCTGGAGGCCTTCGTCGTGGTCATCTTCGCGGCCCGCGACGTCTTCCTGTTCTACATCTGCTTCGAGGCCATGCTCGTGCCGGTGTACTTCCTCATCGGGCGCTTCGGCGGTGAGCGCCGGCGTCGCGCCGCCCTGAAGTTCCTGCTGTACTCGCTGGCCGGCGGGCTGGTCATGCTCGTGGGGGTAGTCGCACTGTTCGTCTACGGCCCCGGCGGTGAGGGCGCCTACCTGATTGAGAACCTGACCGGCCGGATAGGCGGATCCACCGCCGCCGGGAGGTGGATCTTCATCTCCTTCTTCGTCGCCTTCGCCATTAAGGCACCCATGGTGCCGCTGCACACGTGGTTGCCGGACACCGCGGAGCAGGCCACACCGGGCACCTCCGTGCTGCTGATCGGTGTGCTGGACAAGATCGGCACCTACGGCATGGCCGCGCTGGTGCTGCCCCTGTTCCCGCGCGAGTCCGCCTGGGCCGCGCCGGTAGTGCTGGTACTGGCCGTGATCGGGATCATCTACGGGGGCCTGGCCGCCATCGCCCAGGACAACCTGTACCGGCTGATCTCCTACACCTCCATCAGCCACTTCGGCTTCATGGTGCTAGGACTGTTCATCGGCAACCAGATCGCCGCGACCGGCGCCATGGTCTACATGGTCGCCCACGGGCTGTCGATCGCCGGCCTGTACCTGGTTACCGGCTTCCTCGCCCGCCGCACCGGCACCGTTGCCATTAGCGAGCTCGGCGGCATCCAGCGGGTCATGCCGCTGATCGCCGGCACCTTCCTCATCTCCGGCCTGGCCTCCATCGCCCTGCCGGGGCTGAGCGGATTCGTTCCGGAGTGGATGGTGCTCACCGGCACCTTCTCCGAGTCGGTGCCGCTCGGGATGATCGCCGTGCTCGGCGTCATCATCGCCGCCGTGTACGTGCTGCTGCCCTACCAGCGGGTGTTCACCGGCGCTCCCGCCCGTGAGCGCGTGGGCAGCGCCGACCTGGACGGCCGCGAGAAGCTCGTGCTGGTACCGGTTATCGCCGCCATGCTCGCACTCGGGCTTGCGCCCGCCGTGCTGACCGACGCCTTCGAGGACGTCGCGGCGCAGGTTGCCGCTGCGCTGGATGCCACCGGAACCACGGCGGCCCAGGCCGTCTCGGCTACCGCCCCCGCCCCGGCAGACCCCGCCGTCGCCGTCGTGATCGCAGAAGGGAACACGAAGTGAGCCTCACCGCCCCGGTCATCGAATGGGCCGGCCTCATCCCGGTACTGATCATCCTGCTTGCGGGCGTCATCGGCGTACTTGCGGAGGCGTTCGTCCCCCGCGCCGCTCGCCCGGTCGTACAGGCCATGCTGAGCCTGCTGGCCGTTCTAGGCGCCGGCGTGGCACTGGCGGGCCGCTGGTCCATCGTGTCCCCCGGCATCGGCCGCCAGCTGGCCACCGGCATCGCGGAGGACCCCTTCGGGGTAGCCGCCCAGGGCATTGTGCTGGTGATCGGCTTGCTTGCCATCCTGGTGATGGCCGACCGCACCACCGCCGACGACGGCGCCTTCGCCGCCCAGGCCGCCGACCGCCCCGGCAGCGCCGAGGAGGCCGAGTCCCTGCACGCCCGCTGGGTGTCCACCGAGATGTTCCCGCTGACCCTGTTCTCGCTGGGCGGCATGATGCTGTTCCCGCTGGCGGACGACATGATCACGCTGCTGGTCACCCTGGAGCTGGTCTCGCTGCCCCTGTACATCATGGCGGCCATGGCGCGCCACCGCCGCCTGCTCAGCCAGGAGGCCGCCCTGAAGTACTTCGTGCTGGGAGTATTCGCCTCGGCCTTCCTGCTGATGGGCGCCGCCTTCCTGTACGGGGTGTCCGACTCGCTGTCCTACAGGGCGATTGCCTACGCCATCGCCGGCGGGGGAGCGCTCGGTATGGACTGGCTGGCCCTGGCCGGGGTCGTGCTGGTGACCATCGGCCTGCTGTTCAAGACAGCAGCTGCGCCGTTCCACGCCTGGAGCCCGGACGTCTACCAGGGTGCTCCCACCCCGGTCACGGGCTTCATGGCGGCCGGGGTGAAGGCCACTGCCTTCCTCGCCCTGGTGCGCTTCTACTACGTGGTAGGCGGCGTACTGGGCTGGGACCTGGCCCCGTTCCTGTGGGCTGTTGCCATCTTGACCATGGCCGTGGGCACCGTGGTCGGCGTGGTGCAGACCGATGTGAAGCGCATGCTGGCCTACTCGGCGATAGCCCACGCCGGCTACATGCTCATCGGCATCATTGCCTGGAACTCTATCGGCGTGAGTGCGCTGATGCTGTACGCCCTGACCTACGGCATCGCCACCGTCGGCGCCTTTGGGGTGGTCACGCTGGTGCGGGAGAGCCACGACGGCGCCCCCGGCGCCGAGGCCACGGACCTGAAGGCCTTCGCCGGTCTGGGGCGGCGCAGTCCCTGGCTGGCCGGCGCCATGACCGTATTCCTGCTGTCATTCGCCGGTATCCCGCTGACTGCCGGATTCGTGGCGAAGTTCGAGGTGTTTATCGCGGGTGTCGTAGGCGGGGCTACCTGGCTCGTCGTCGCCGCGGTGATCAGCTCTGTGGCCACTGCCTTCTTCTACATGCGACTGATTGTGCTCATGTTCTTCCGCGAGCCGGAGGGGGAGCGGGTGGCCGTCGTCGACTCCATGGGGCCGACTGCGCTGGCGATCGGCTTGGCGGCCGTCGGTACCGTGCTCATTGGCGTCCTGCCCCAGGCCGTAGCGGGGGCGCTGGCTAACGCCGCTATGCTCCTACCGTGATTGGAACGCTGCCCCTCAGCCTCCCGCAGCTCGAAGAGCGGATCGTACCGGGACTCGAAGCCATTGAGGCGCGCCTGCTAGAGGTCGTCAGCAACGCCGACGAAACCATTAACGCACCGACCTCTCACCTGGCCGCGGCCGGCGGGAAGCGGCTGCGCCCCGTGCTCACGCTGCTGACGGCTCACCTAGGTGACCCGGGCCTGGCGGTCGACGAACCCGTGCTGGACGCGGGCGTCGCCGTCGAGCTCACCCATATCGCCACTCTCTACCACGATGACGTAATGGATGAGGCGCCCCTGCGCCGCGGTGCCCCCAGTGCCCAGACGGTATGGGGCAACTCGGCGGCGATTCTCACCGGGGACGTGCTGGTGGCCCGGGCATCCCAGCTCGTGGCCGCACTCGGCCCGCAGGCGGTGCTGGCGCACTCCAAGACCTTTGAGCGGCTGTGCATGGGCCAGCTGCATGAGACGCTGCCGCGCCCGGCAGGTACGGACCCGGTGGCGCACTACCTGCAAGTACTGGCGGACAAGACCGGCTCTCTCATTGCCGTGTCGGCGCGCTATGGCGCCATGCTCTCCCGTGCGGGGGAGGCCACCGAGGCGATCGTGGAGGCGTTCGGGGAGAAGATCGGGGTGGCCTTCCAACTCGCTGACGACTGCATCGACCTGACCAGCGATACTGCCACCACCGGTAAGACTCCGGGCACGGACCTGCGGGAGGGCGTGGACACCATGCCGGTGCTGCTGCTGCGGCAGGCCCTGGCGGCGGGCGAGCTCGACGCCGCCGGGCAGTCGATCCTGGCCACTCTCTCCGGCGCCGACCTGTCCGACGATGCGGTGCTGGCGGACGTCGTGGCCCAGCTGCGCGTCCACCCGGTTCTCGCCCGCACCCGGAAGATGGCGATGGATTGGGCGGACCAGGCCGTCGCAGTGCTAGACGGCCTGGAGGACGCGGTTCTGGCCGGCACCGTAGAGCGTCTGGACGCCGGAGGCATTACGGGAGAGGAACGTGACGCGGCCCTTGCCGACGCACGGCAAAGGGTGGCCCTGGTACGTGATGGCATGGTGCAGTTCGCGCACCTGCTGGTGGACCGCGCCGCCTGACCCGCTCCCTTGCGGACGTCGGTAGCAGTCAGGTGCCAATGCCAGTATCGGTAAGGGCATTGCCGGAGACGAGGGCCGCACGAGGAACTGGCTGCCCCGCATCCCATCCAGGGGGCTTAGTCGCGCCACTGGGCACCGCCCAAGTGGTCGGGCCATTGAGGTCGACGACGGGGCGCAGCCCATCCCTGCCCAACAGCGCGTCATGCACGTGGGCGGTGCCGGCCAGGTAGTGGTCATCCACGGCGGTTATTGCGGAGGAGCCGCCGGCGCCGGCCACAGCATTTCCGAGGAGAAGTCTTCGGGGCAGGACTCCGGCGATGGCGGTGTCGGCGCTGGCGGTGCGCGGTAGAAGAATGGGGATGCGGTGCCCGACGCCCTGCCAGCGAGTCCGCACCAATGGCACACCCGGGCCGGTGGACGCTGTGCGCCGGGACTGCCGGTTAGGTCAGCCAGTCGGTGGCGGCGTGGAAGGTGCAGGTCCCGCCCCGGCTGTAGAAGTAGCCGGCACCGACCTCGGAGACGGCTAGCGTCTGCGGCTCGCGATCGATTCCGTCCTCCTCGGTTCCAAGCCTGGCAGTGGCCAGTTCCTCGCCGGTGGCGAGATCGATCAGGTGCAGCTCATGCGCGGCGGAGGGATAGGCCGCATAAACCACATCGCGGTGGACGGCGAGCGCTGCGGGGATGGTGTCCCCGGCGTCCGCGGACAGGGACAGTGTCGCCGTTGGCGAACCGAGGGGGCGCACGTCCAGCGCCGAATCGGTGCGTACGACCGAGTAGCCGCCCGTCTCCCACACCGTCGGGCGCGCGTCCAGCGCGCCTACGGGAGGCTGATCAGCCAGGGTCACCTCCTCGCCGGTGGTCACGTCCATGATGCGCCAGGCGTCGTAGGCGGCCTCCAACCAGTACAGCCAGGAGCCCAACAAGTAGGTGTCCAGGTTGTTCTCCTGGGTGACTAGGTTGCCGGACTCGAATGAGTAGACGATATAGGGCGGGTATGCGCCCTCGGAGTAGGAGGAGCTCGCCGTGCCTGTCAGTAGCGCGTCGCCGCTGACCTGGTGGAGGGTGTCATAACCAACTTGATGCGGATCCTTGAGGACAATCTCCATCGACTCGGTGTTGATGGCCCAGATGCGGGTGTCGCCACGGATTTTTCCGGTACCGATGCCCAGGTTGGTGCCGTCGGCGTCTAGCGCCATCGTCCAGTTGCCGATTGTCGTATCGACCGCGGCGTCGACATCCAGCGGCAGCACTTCCACGACAGCCGCAGCCTCCAGATCCACCTTGAGCAGATGGGCTTGCCAGGCGGATTCCTGAGTCACCCCGGTGCGGACCGCCGTGACGACTACATAGCCGAAGTGGGCAGCGGCGTCGACGACCATGATTTCATCGGTGAGAATTTGAGCCGGTCCGACCTGCGGCGCGAGGTTCTGAAGCTCTTCGGCGGAGCCCATGGCTACCAGTTCCATGGAGCCGGCGTCGGCGCCGTCGGCTGTGAAATACCAGTAGTTCATGGCGGATGGATCCCCGTACCACCAGGTGTTGCCGCTGCTACCCACTAGGTAGCTGCCACGGAGCCGGCTGAACGACTCGGGATGGAAGTCTGATCCCGGCAGATTCCCGGCGTCGGCGAAGCCCACGGGGACGCGAGCCGGGGGCCTCGGGATCGGTGAAGCGGCCGTGGATGCGGTGGCGCGGTCCGACGACGTCCGCGAACCGCATGCGGTGAGGATCGGGAGGGCGGTGGCTGTCAGTGAACTGAGCAGGAAGTGGCGGCGTCTCATGGTTGTCCTAGGCGCGGAGCGACGAAATGTCTCGATACTATATCGGCGCCTTGTCGTCGTGGGGAGACTCGGGTGAGACGGCAGTCTGTTGTTCGTGTTGGAGAGTGTGGCGGGCTGGGGGTGTCTGCTACGCGGGTTGGGCGTTAACAACGCTACTTAACGGCCTGCTGTATACCTCGCAGCCCTTCAGCAGGCCGTTAACGGGCGTTGTTAACCTCGAAGTGGCGTTGTAGACGATCCCGCTTCCGGGCGGGGGATGCCGGCAAACGACTCCGGGGGTGCGTGCAGCCGACTCGGGTGCGGGGGCGGAATGATGCTCCTATGGTTGTCAAAATTGATGACAAACACCGCCTACGGCCGCTGGTGCCGATCTGACACCCGCATGATTCCAACGTTCTGTTCGCGGCCGCTGCCGCCTCCTACCTCGTTTGGCATAGATCTGGACACTTCGGGCCGCCACGCACGGGACTCGGTGCCGGCAGAGAGTCGCAGCCAGCCGACCCCTCGGCCTAAGCGCCCGAGATCACCCCGGAATCCACCTCCACACCCGCAAACCGGAGGAGTCACGTCACCTAGCGAATCGCAGGTCCGTCGCCATGGCGCACGAATCGTCGTGGTTTGAGCCGCGCAGTGCTGCGTCTGCATGCTTCCGGACGGGCGACAAGAACGAGGAGGTCAGCGGGAATGGGATTCGCCACTTCTACCAACCTCGGTACGTAACGTCTACCGGTCTCGGTGTGTTACTTGTGCCGGTCTCGGCGAGGGGGAGAGGGGGCAGAGGCCAGTGAAGTGGGCGGGATGCACGCCACACCGCGGTTGATGAGCACCCGCATACACTTGGGTCGACCTGAGCAGCGCACCGCCCGGTGCTCGCCCGGCCATCCACCCTTAGTCACCAGAAACGAAGACCAGTGAACGCACGCCCTCTTAATGTCGCCGTCATCGGAGCAGGCCCCGCCGGTATCTACGCCTCGGACATCCTGTCGAAGTCGGGCCTGGACGTGAACATCGACCTGTTCGAGCGCCTGCCTGCCCCCTACGGCCTGGTGCGTTACGGCGTGGCCCCGGACCACCCACGCATCAAGCAGATCATCGTGGCCCTGTACAAGATCCTGCAGCGCGGCGACATCCGGCTGATCGGCAACGTGGAGGTCGGCCGTGACATCAGCGTCGCCGAGCTGCGCGAGCACTACGACGCCCTGATCTTCTCCACTGGCGCGGATACCGACGCCCCCCTGGACATCCCCGGTATCGATGCTCCCGAGTCATACGGCGGCGCCGACTTCGTCTCCTGGTACGACGGTCACCCCGACCATCCGCGCACCTGGCCGCTGGAGGCCAAGGAGGTTGCCGTCATCGGCGTCGGCAACGTCGCCCTGGACATCTCCCGCGTCCTGGCCAAGCACGCCCGCGACCTGATGACCACGGAGATCCCCGCGAACGTGGCCGAGTTACTGCAGCAGTCCCCGGTCACCGACGTGCACGTCTTCGGTCGCCGCGGCCCCGCCCAGGTGAAGTTCACCCCTCTGGAGCTGCGGGAACTGGGCAAGCAGCCCGATGTGGACGTCACCGTCGATGAGGAGGACTTCGAGTACGACGAGGGCTCCCGCGAGGCCCTGGCCGCCTCCAACCAGCAGCGGCAGGTGGTCAAGGCCCTGGAGAACTACGCCATGCAGGAGCCGGAGGAGCTGACCGCCTCCCGGACCATCCACATCCACCTGTTCCAGGCGCCCGCCGCCATTCTCACCGATGAGGCCGGGCACGTGCGCGCCCTGCGCACCGAGCGCACTCGCCTGAACGGTGACGGCACCGTCTCCGGCACCGGCGAGTTCCGGGACTGGCCGGTGCAGGCCGTCTACCGCGCCGTTGGCTACGCAGGCAGTCCCATTGAGGGCCTGCCCTTCGACGCCGACCGGCATGTGATCCCCAACGCCGGCGGCCGCGTGCTCGACGATGATGGCCAGCCGCTGACCGGCATCTACGCCACCGGCTGGATCCGCCGCGGCCCGGTCGGCCTGATCGGCTCCACCAAGTCCGACGCCCAGGAGACAATTACGAACCTGGTTGCCGATGCCAACGCCGGCCTGCTGCACGCCACCACCGACGACGCCTCCCAGGTCGGCCACGACGCCCTGCTGGCGCTGCTCGACTCCCGCGGCGTGCCCTACACCACCTGGGAGGGTTGGGAGCTGCTGGACGCCTACGAGCGCGAGCTGGGCGAGGCCTACGGTGAGGTCACGGTCACCGGCGGTGACGCCAAGTCGCGCGAGCGCGTCAAGATTGTTGCCCGTGAAGCGATGACCGCGATCTCCCGCAGCACCGAGGCCCCCGCCGACCTCATCGGCCAGCCGGATCCCGATCGCGTGCCCGAGCGAGTTGCACACCGCCTGCAGGACTGACGGTCCGGTCGGGACGGTAGGCTGAGGCACCCGGAGCACAGTGCCCGGACTCCAAGCAGCGAAAGGCAGCCCCATGCGTATCGGCGTACCCACCGAGGTAAAGGATCACGAATACCGCGTAGCGCTCACGCCGGCCGGCGTGGACACGCTCGTGCGGCACGGGCACGAGGTGACCGTGCAGGCGGGGGCGGGACTGGGTGCCGGCATTGCCGACGCCGACTACGTGGACGCCGGCGCTACCATCGCCGCCGATGCCGCTGCGGTGTGGGGCGGGGCCGAGATGGTCCTCAAGGTCAAGGAACCGGTGCCCTCCGAGTTCGGCTACCTGCGTGAGGGCCTGCTGCTGTTCACCTACCTGCACCTGGCCGCCGACCGCGCCCTGACTGAGGCCCTGATGGACCGGGGCGTCACGGCGGTCGCCTATGAGACGGTCGCCACCGACGACGGCGGCCTGCCGCTGCTCGCTCCCATGTCCGAGATCGCTGGAAGGCTCGGCGTGCAGGTGGGGGCCGACGCCCTGCTCGCACCAAACGGAGGCTCCGGCGTGCTGCTGGGCGGTGCCGCGGGAGTGCGCCGCGCCAACGTCGTCGTGCTTGGCGGCGGCACCGCCGGCCTGGCCGCCGCCCGCGTGGCCGCGGGCATGGGTGCGGACGTCACCGTCATGGACATCAACCCGGTCCGCATGCGCCAGATCGACGAGCTGACCGGCGGGACGGTCCGCACCCGCTTCTCCACCCCGCTGGACGTGGCCGGAGCCGTCGCCGCCGCCGATCTTGTCATCGGCGCCGTGCTCGTACCCGGCGCCCGCACGCCCCGGCTGGTGACCCACGAGATGGTCGAGGCGATGCGCCCGGGCTCCGTACTCGTGGACATCGCCATCGACCAGGGCGGCTGCTTCGAGGACTCCCACGTGACCACGCACTCCGAGCCCACTTACGAGGTGGACGGCAAGATCTTCTACGCCGTGGGCAATATGCCCGGGGCCGTGTCCTACACGTCCACCTACGCGCTGACCAACGCGACCCTGCCCTACGCCGTCGCCCTGGCCGATAGCGGCTGGCACGAGGCCTGCCGCCAGCGGGCCGACCTCGCCCGCGGCCTGGCCACCCATGGCGGCGCCCTGTACACGGCCGGCGTCGGGCAGGCCCTGGGACTCGACGTCGCCGACGTCGCCGCCCTGCTGGCCTGAGCCGGCCACCACTCCCAGGAACAGCACAGCGAGCGTTCATACACTCGCGCTATGACGGGCACGAACCACCACAACGGACTCAAGACCGCCGTCCTCATGGGGGGACTGTGGGGCCTGCTGCTCCTGCTCGGCTGGCTGCTTGCGCGCGGAACCGGCTCAAGCGTGTGGCTGCTGCTCATGCCCGCGATCGGGGTGGCGCAGACGGCCTACGCCTACTGGAACTCCGACAAGCTCGCGGTGCGCTCCATGGGCGCCGTCGAGGTCAGCGAGGTGCAGCAGCCGGTCATGTACGCGGTTGTGCGCGAGCTGTCCACTGCCGCCGGGCAGCCGATGCCGCGGCTGTACGTGGCCCCCACCATGAGTCCGAACGCCTTCGCCACCGGCCGCGACCCGCAGCACGCCGCCGTGTGCTGCACCCAGGGCATCCTCCAGCTGCTCAACCAGCGGGAGCTGCGCGGGGTACTCGGCCACGAGCTGTCCCACGTCTACAACCGGGACATCCTCACCGGCTCCGTAGCCGCGGGCATCGCCGGGGTGATCTCATCGATCGCCACCGGCATCATGTGGTTCGGCGGGGGCCGGGACCGGCGCGACTCCAACGCCCTGGTTCTGCTCCTGCTGGCGCTGCTGGCTCCGCTGGCGGCCAGCCTCACCCAGTTCGCCGTCTCCCGCACCCGCGAGTACGACGCCGACCACGACGGCGCCGTCCTGACTCACGACCCGCTGGCCCTGGCCAGCGCCCTGCACAAGCTGGAGACGGGGGTGGCCGCCGCACCCATGCGGCAGGACCCGCGCCTGGAGCCGGTCAGCGCCATGATGATCGCCAACCCCTTCGGCGGGGTGCGGAGCCTGTTCGCCACCCACCCGCCGATGGCCCAGCGCATCGCCCGCCTGGAGCAGATGGCGGGCTACTGAGACGGCTGCCACCCTCCGGTCAGGGATGACGGGTCACGGCTGGGGATCGCCCAGGCAGAAGACGAACTGGTTGGGGCTGAGCAGATTCCTCGTGTCGCCTGCCGTGTCGAACATGAAGGAGGTCAGGTTCCACTTGTACCAGAAGGAGTAAGCATCCTCATCCACGCCCGCGGCGATGCAGGCGTCCTCGTCGCCCGCCATCAGCCCGAGATCTGAGTCGGCAACGTCGGTAAGTACCTTCAGCGCCGGGTAGGTGCCGCTGGTGCACTCTGCAACGGCGGCCTCCTGCGTGGCGTCGTCAATACTCAGGCAGTCGCCCTCCTGAACCTCGATCAAGGAAGCGCTCGGGTCCTCGCCAAGGCCGATCATGCATAGATCCTGGTAAGTGGTGGTTGTTCCTGGCACGGTCGTGCAGTCGGTACCGGCAGCGGCGGTGACCCTGTAGGCGGCATCCGCAGAGTCGCAGTCAGCGACGTAGACGTGGCCCAGCTCCTTCACCTCCGGGTCCTCGATGCACTGTCCGGCGGTGGCCTGTGCTGCCGGGACGGGCCGGCCGTGCGATGCCACGCTGACGATGATGCCGATGCCGATGCCGGCGGCGACCGCTATGGCGGCCACCACAGCAATGACGAGGACTAGGGGACTACGACGCTTGTGCTGAGGCTGTCCGGGTTGCATCGGCATCGGGACGCCTGGCGTCTGCGTAGCCATGGGCTGCGCCTGGGGTGCGGGTCGCTGATCGGGACGGTAAGGGGGCCGAGGTTGCGACATGACAACGACTGTAGAAGGAGCTCGGTGATTGCGGAGCCGGACGTGGCGCCGTCGTCGCTGTGAGCAGGGTCCTACGGTGGGGATTGGCGTGCGCAGCCGTTGGCTTGCTATCCTTCCACGGCACCGAGCAGAGGCGTGGGGCGGCAAGACCGGCCCGCGGCGAGCACGGAGCCCGGCGGGTTGCCCGAGCGGCCAATGGGAGCTGACTGTAAATCAGCCGCAGTATGCTACGGGGGTTCGAATCCCTCACCCGCCACCATGGTTGCGGCGTTTACGCCGCGGCCAGAACTCGCCCCCAGGGGCGGGACCGCGGTGAGCGAGGCCACGGGAAACGGAGTTGCGCAGGCAAATCCGATCTGCCTAAAGTTCCGCTCGTTGCCCCGATAGCTCAGTCGGCAGAGCGTCTCCATGGTAAGGAGAAGGTCAAGGGTTCGATTCCCTTTCGGGGCTCTGATGCTGCGGGGGCCTACGGGCCCCTGAAGTGTCATCTGGCGAGGTAGCTCAGCTGGTTAGAGCGCACGACTCATAATCGTGAGGTCGAGGGTTCGAGTCCCTCCCCCGCTACGCAAGTTCGAGCATGGCACCCAACGGGCTGCTCGAGGATCAGCGAGAGGAGAAGGACGTGGCCAAGGCCAGCGACGTTCGCCCCAAGATCACTCTGGCGTGCTCGGAGTGCAAGGAGCGCAACTACATCACCAAGAAGAACCGCCGGAACACTCCGGACCGGTTGTCTCTGTCCAAGTACTGCCGGCGCTGCGGCAAGCACACGGAGCACCGCGAGACCCGCTGACCGTGGCGGTGCGCGACGCGGATGCAGGCCCCGACGATCCAGGATCGCCGGGGCCTTGCCATACCCCCGCAGCAACGGCAGTCCCGGACACACTTGCCGCAGACATGGCGCAAGTCCTCGCCGCAGTTCTCGCCCGCCTGCCTTCCACCCACAGGGAACCGGTTGCCCCGGACACGAGCGGAGCGGACTGCGGCCCGGCCCTGGCGCCTGCTGCGCTCGTGCTCGCCCCCGCCGTCGTGGCACTGGCCGGATTAGCCGACCGGCTCCCGCGGTACACGGGCAACGCCGCCGACGGCACCGGTGGCAGGGACCTGACCGGATTCATCCACCGACGCTGCCGGATCACCCCGGCCGACGTCGTACCCGCCGACGCCCGCGGAAGACCAGCCTCCCGCGACCTCGAGCCCACCATGGACCGCACCGTCCGCGGCGGCTGGGAGCTGGTGCACAGCACCGTGCTCGTGTGCCCCGCCGGCCCGGGGTGGGCGACCGGTGCCCGGGTCACTCACGACCTCGCCCGCCGCACGGCGGCTGCGGCACCGGCACCGGGCGGACCAGTTCCGGCGTCGGGGGCGGAGCCGGTCCGTGAGCTCGTTCTCACCGCCGCCCACGTGCGCGACTGGGCCCGGGCGACCGGTGACCACAATCCCATCCACCTGCGTGCCGGCGCGGCGCGGCGGGCAGGACTGCCCGTAGGGGAGGGGGACGTAGTCGCCCATGGACTGCTGCTGGGTGCCATCAGCCTCGCGCTAGCGCCGGCTTCCGGGACGGTGGACCTGCGGTTCACCGGGGCCGTGCCGCTGCCGGCAGGCGGCTCTGTCGCGCTGCACGTCGACGCCGGGGGCGGTATCAGTACCGGCGGGCACAGCGCCCTATTGCGCCGCTGAGCCGGGTGCGGTGCTGGGCGGGGACCAAAGGTCCGTCCAGGTCACCCCCAGGTGAGCCAGCAGGCGGCGCAGCAGTGGCAGGGAGATGCCGACCACCCCGTGCGGATCCCCCTCAACGCCGTCGATGAAGGCGCCGCCCAGGCCGTCGATGGTGAACGCGCCTGCGCACCACAGGGGCTCCCCGGAGGCTACGTAGGCGTCGATCTCGGCGTCGCTGGGGGAGCCGAAGTGCACGATCGTGGATGACACGCCGGCGGCGGTAGCGGCGTCGCGGGCGCGCACCAGGAAGTGCCCGGTGTGCAGGGTGCCGCTGCGCCCCCGCATCGCCCGCCAGCGCTCGCGGGCCAACTGCGCGGTGCCCGGCTTACCAACCACGTTCCCGTCGATCTCCAGCATGGAGTCACAGCCGACTACCACCAGGTCCGGGTCCGCCTGTGCCGCCGCGTCCGGGAGGCTGCCCGCCACGTCAAGTGCCTTGGCCTGCGCCAGAGCCTGCACCTGCTCTGCGGGTGTGGGAGCCGGTGAGCCGCCGGCGCGGCGCGCGGCGGCTAGGTCGGCCAGGACTCGGGGCTCATCGACGTCGGAGACCCGTACCTGCGGATCGACGCCGGCTGCCCGCAGGGTGGCCAGACGGCCGGTGGACTGGGATGCCAGGACAAGCACGCGCTCAAGCCTAGTGCCCGGTCTCCCGCAAGCCCATGCCGGAGCCGGGCTTCGTCGCCTCGACTGTTCTCGGCGGTCGCGTAGGCTGCTGGCATGACCGCCCGCTCCCCGTTCAGCCGGCTAGTGGTAGTGGAGCGCACCGGCTCGACCAACACGGATCTGCGGCGGGCCCTGACCGGCCCCGACGGCGGCCTCGACCCCGTCGCCTCCGTACGGTGGCCGCACCTGTCGGCGCTGCGCGCTCGTACGCAGACCGCCGGCCGCGGCCGCGCCGACCACGTCTGGACCACGCCGGCAACAGGGGCGCTGACCGCTTCAATCGTGGTGCGGCCACTGGTTCCCAACACCCGGCTGCACTGGCTGCCGCTGCTGGCGGGCCTGGCCGTATCCCGTGCCCTCGCGCCCAGGCTGTCGGGCAGCGGGTGGAACACGGCCACCAAGTGGCCCAATGACGTGATCGCACTGCCGGGCCCGGCGACGTGCGCCCCCGCAGCGGTACCCGGCTGGGGGAGTAGCCGCAAGCTGGCCGGCGTCCTCACTGAAATGGTTACCCCCGGGGCGCGTGGCCCTGTGCCGACGGGGGCCGCCGTGCCCGCCTCCCGGGACGCCGCCGTGGCCGTGATCGTGGGAATCGGCGTGAACCTCGCTCAAGACGCGCAGCAGCTGCCGGTGCCCTGGGCCGCCTCCCTGGCCTCGCTGGGGGCGGTGGACACCGCCGCCGGCCCGCTGCTGGACGATTGCGGGCGCAGCCTGGCTGAGCTCGTTTCCTTGTGGGAGTCTGTCGGGGGCGATCCTGACGCCGGTGACGGCGCCTTGGGCAGGCAACTGCGCAGTGCCTGTGCCACCCTAGGGCAGGCGGTGCGCGTCAACGGGCCCGCAGGGGAGGTGGCGGGCGTCGCCGTCGACCTCAGCCCCGGTCTGGTCCTGCAAGTCGGTGACGGTGCGGGTGCGCGCCGTATCGAGGTCACCGCGGGGGATGTCACCGCGGTCAGGGAGCGGAATTAACGCGCGGCGCGGCCAGTGCTCGGGTGGGCGGCGCCGCTGCGCAGTATCGGTACGAGCGGCGGCACGACGCATACGGCGGCAGCTGGGATGAGTGCTGGCCGGCCTTGTGACCGCCCTGATTGATTCACCTATTGATCACCGGCCTGTGATGTGCGCTACTCTTACGCGGTGACCGCCCCACAGACCCCCGAGCCGCGCGACCCCGCCGGGGACTCGTATGCCGGCGCCGCCTCGGCGGCTGGGTCCGCCGGCAAGGCGGCCGGCACCGTCCGCGGCCACGAGCAGCGGCTACTGGAGGGCGTGCCCACGCTCAGCCTGCGCGAGATTGCCGTGCACGCCGGCACTGGGCTGGATCTGGCGCGTCGTTTCTGGCGGGCCATGGGCTTCGCCGACGTCGATCCCGATGAGGTCCGCTTCACCGCGCAGGATGCGGTCGCCCTGCGCAATGTGGCCGACCTGATCGATGACAATGATGACGGTCTGCCCTCGGCCCACGCCCCTGGGGGCGGACTCGCCGCCAGCAGTGTCCTGGAGCTGCTGCGCGCCCAGTCCTTCACCATGGACCGGCTGGTGCTATGGCAGTTTGAGACGCTGGTGGCTGACATCTCCGAGCGCCTCCACCTGGATGACACCGCCGCCCGGCTGGTGGCCCTGGACCATATCGACGAGATGATCGACTCACTGTCCGCGCAGCTGACCTACGTCTGGCGCAGGCACCTGGCCTCCCTGCTGGATCGCACCGATTCGGAGGTGTCCCGCCGCGGTCGTGAGGACGCCGGCCCCGACTTCTACCCGCTCATCCGCTCGCTGGGATTCGTGGACATCGTCTCCTTCACCCAGCGCGCCCAGACCATGGGCCGGCTGGAGCTGGCCGAGATGCTTGACGACTTCGAGTCCACCGCGCGGGACGTCGTCACCTCTCGCGGCGCCCGCGTGGTCAAGACCATTGGCGACGCCGTGATGTACATCGCCGATGATCTGAGCACGGCGGCCGATGTTGTCACAGCGCTGGTTGAGCAGCTCCAGTCCGGCCCGGAGATGATGCGGGTGCGTGCCAGCCTGGTACAGGGGCGGGTCGTCTCCCGCTCCGGCGATGTCTTCGGGCCTCCGGTGAACCTGGCCTCCCGGCTGGTTGACACCGCTGAGCCCGGGGGCATCCGGATGGATGAGGCAACCGCCATGGAGCTGATCAACGGCCCGGACGCCCACCTGTACACGGTTCACCCGTGTCACGAAGTAGTCGCCAAGGGTCTGGGTAATGTCACCCCATGGGCGCTCGCCCGTGCCTGAGGCGCGACACTTCCTGCCAGCGGAGGATGACGCCTCCCGCCCTGGTCGCATACGATCCAGGGCATGACGAATGTGCTTCTCGTTGAGGACGACCCCGCCATCTCCGAGCCGCTCGCCCGCGCCTTCGGCCGTGAGGGTTACGAGGTCCACGCCCACGGCACGGGCAAGGGGGCCCTGGAGGATCTGGACGGGGCGGACATCATCGTCCTCGACCTCGGCCTGCCGGACATCGATGGCCTTGATGTGGCCCGGCAGGTGCGCGCCCAGGGGCTGACCATCCCGATCCTCATGCTCACCGCCCGCAGCGAGGACACCGACCTGGTAGTGGGACTTGACGCGGGGGCGGACGACTACGTGACCAAGCCCTTCCGCCTGGCCGAGCTGCTGGCCCGCGTGCGCGCACAGGTGCGGCGTGCCTCAGGTGAGGCGATCGAGGACGAGCTGGTGGCCGGCGATATTCGCGTCGACGTGGCCGGCCATCGGGCCTTCGCCCGTGGGGAGGAGCTTCAGCTGACCACCCGTGAGTTCGAATTGCTGCGTGTGCTGGTGCGCGGAGTGGGCCAGGTGCTGTCCACCGAGGACATCCTCAAGGAAGTGTGGGGTGAGGACCCCACCGGCTCCGAGCACACGCTGGCCATGCATATCACCTGGCTGCGCCGGAAACTCGGCGACGACGCCGACAACCCGGCGCTGCTGATCGCGGATGGTGGGGGCTACCGGCTGGCGATTTGAGCCCACGCCTGAGCCAGGCCACCGAAGAAGGCAGGTGCCATGCGACGCCGAGCAATGCAGATGACCATGGCGGCCGTGTCCGTCGCCGTCGTCCTGCTGGGAGTGCCCCTGGGCGGGGCGTGGATCGCCGTCGCCTCCCGGGCCTCCTCCGCCAGTGACGATCATCTACGCGTCATTTTCATAGTCGTTGTGACCACCGTGGCGCTGGCCGCGGTGGCGCTGGTTGCCGCCTATATCGTGGCCGCCAGGGGGTCGCGCCGCATCAGCGCGCCCCTGATCTACCTGGCTGCCGAGGCCGAGCAGCTCGGCTCCGGCCAGGTGCGGCCCCGGCTGCGCAGCAGCGGAATCGAGGAGATCGACCTGGTGCAGGCAGAGCTCGTGCGCAGTGCCGAGCGCGTTGCCGGGCGCATCGCGGCCGAGCGGCAGTTCGCCTCCGACGCCTCGCACCAGCTGCGTACGCCCCTGACCTCGCTGAGCCTGCGGCTGGAGGAGATTGAGCTGCTTTCCACTCAGGAGGAGGTGCGTGAGGAGGCCCGCGCCTGCATCGAGCAAGTCGATCGGCTCACCGGCGTGGTGGAGGACCTTCTGCGTATTTCGCGGCGTACCGGCGGCGGCACTACCGAGGCGCTGCACCTTTCTGATCTGTTCGAGCAGCAGCGCGAGGAGTGGGAGCCGGCCTTCCACGACGCCGGGCGCGAGGTCACTTTCTCCGACGCCGTCGGTATGCCGGTGCTGGCCACTCCCGGGTCTCTGGCCCAGGTGTTGGCCACGGTGATTGAGAATTCACTGCGCTATGGCGATGGCACGACCAGCGTGTCCGTGCGCAGCGCGAACGGCGGGCACGGTGTCTTCATTGATGTTGCGGATGAGGGCGAGGGAGTGGCCGAGGACATCGCCCCGAACGTCTTTGAGCGCAATGTCTCCGGGCACGGCTCCACCGGTGTGGGCCTGGCGCTGGCCAAGGACCTGGTGGAGGCCGACGGCGGGCGTATTGAGCTGTCCCAGCGCAAGCCCGCCGTCTTCTCGATACTGCTCAATGCGGTGCCCAAGTCACTGGACCCCAATAACGTGCTGCCGCGTGGGGCGCTGGTCAGCGTGGGGCGGCGCCGCCGGATCTGAGGGGCCTGCCGAGCCGTCCATGCCGACGTCAGGCCAAGCCAGTGATGTCGGGCTAAGGCAGTGCAGGGCAGGTGGGTCAAGCTGCCGGTGGGCCCACTCGGGGCTGCCCGAGAGGCGTCCTGCTACCGGCGTGCGTTCGCAGTCCGGTGCCGCCGGCGCCGCAGGCGGGCCAACGGTGCGTGGGCGTGGCCCACCCCTGCGCGGGTTGGCCGGCGCTTGCTGCAGGGAACTGGCCCGCGCCGTGGACCACTCGGAGCCGCCAGCAAGGTGACGGGGAACTGGCCTGCGCCGTCGCAGCACTCCCACGGCCCCAGTTGGACCGCCATGCTGAGGTTGGGCCCCAAATCTGCGGTTGGGCCGCCTTAAACGCGTTCTCAGACGGTCCATGCGCCGGAACGCGGTTCAAGTAGAGACGCCGCCCCCGGGCAGGCTCGCAGGATCCACGCCCGTCGCTACCCGGGGCCACTCGGCCGGGCCTACTTGGTGGCCTCGACGCTTACCGGCTCGGCAGCCTCGCGCTTGGCGGAGCCAAGCTTGTTCCGCAGGGCGGTAATGAGCATCGGCAGCACCGACACGAAGACGATCCCCAGGATCATGACGTCGATGTTCTTCTGGATCCAGGCGATCGATCCCAGCAGGTAGCCCAGCCAGGTGATGGCGAAGGCCCAGAAGGTGGCGCCGAGCACGTTGAAGCCGAGGAAGTGGGAGTAATGCATGCGGCCCACACCCGCCATCACCGGGGTGAAGGTACGCACGATTGGCACGAATTGCGCGAGGGTGATTGCCTTCCCGCCGTGCCGTGCGAAGAACGCAGACGTGCGCTCTACGTACTCCTGCTTGAACAGGCGCGAGTCCTCCCGGTTGAAGATGGCGGGCCCGGCCTTACGGCCTATGGCGTATCCGGTCTGGTTCCCGATGATTGCGGCCACCCATACCAGTGGCGCGGCCACCCAGATGGATACTCCAACGGCGCCGGTGGCCACGAACATCCCCAGGGTGAACAGCAGGGAGTCCCCGGGGAGGAAGAAGCCGACCAGCAGGCCGGTCTCCGCGAAGATGACCATCATGACGCCGACGATGGCCCAGGGGCCGAACCATTCGACGATCTTGGTGATGAGGTTGGCGGCGTCGAGCCATTCAGGTCCGAGAGCAGGGGCGGGCATAGCAGGCAGCGCAATCACGCGCTCAGCGTAGGAACAAACCCTGGGTGCCCGCCGAGACGGGCGCCGCATCTCGGCTGTGGAATCGGGCACGCGCGTGTGAGCCCAACGGCTTGCCGTGACAGCTTGCACGCTGTGCGCGGTGCTGCATGACCACGATGTGTGCCGCACGACGATGCGTGCCGCACGTCCGGCCCGGGGCATCGAGCGTGCCCGCGGGCTCTGGGCGGAGCCGGGAGTTGTGAGTGGCAGAGGCGGGATTGGCTGCTCAGTTGGGTGCGGCGTCGCCATCGCCGGTGAAGACGACGTAGTGGTAGAAGAAGAAGCGGAAAGCTGTTCCCAGGGCGAAGCCGACTACGTAGGCGGAGACGTTGTCCGCCAGGGGGCCGGTCAGCTCCAGGATGTGGTGGGTGAACAGCAGGCAGAACTGGGTGATCAGGATGCCGCCGGCGTTGGCGAAGGCGAACAGGGCCGCCTCCCGGGCCATGCTCTCGCGCGTGCGGCCGCGGTAGGTCCAGCTGCGGTTGGCCACCCAGGAGAAAGCCGTGGCCACTGCGGCTGAGACCAGGTTGGCCGTGTTCGGATGCCCGGCGAGCACCCCCGTGGGGCCGTGCTGGAGCAGGTTGAACATGCCGGAGTCGATGATGAATGCCAGCGCCCCAACCAGGCCGAACTGGGTCAGCTCCCGCAGCCACGCCAGTAGGCGGTCGATGACGCAGACCCGGGCGTGGGGGCTGGAGGCGCGAGTGACCTCTTCACCCGGTGCCGCCTGCGCGGGGGGCGGCGTGCCCGGCTCAGGCTGGTAGGACGTGAGTGCGCCGGGGGCCTCGGTGAAAACAGGCGGGTTGGCGGACCCCGTCTCAGATCTCGCTTTCATCACGACTACGATCTTACGGCACCCACACGACTGCGCTGTAACCATCCCACACCCAGCTGATCCAGAACACCTGGCCTATGACACCTGCGGCCAGCAGCGCCGCGCGCAGCCGTGGCGTAGCCCGGGCGGCCAGGGCCCACCCCGCCGGGGCGAGCGGTAGCAGCAGGCGAAACACTGACGTCGTCGGGTCGAAGAAGACCAGCAGGTACAGGCAGTAGCTCACGCACCACAGCCACGCCGGGGCGCCGAGCCGCCGCAGCGAGGGCGCCGACACGCCCAGGCAGCACAGCGCCACGACGCCGGCCAGTAGCGCCCATCCCAGGTGGTCACCCACCCACCACTGGCTGCGGGTGAGCCACTGCAGCGCGGGCGTCAGCGTGCCGCCGCGCCAAGAGGTCTCGGTGGCCGTGTAGGCATCGGGACGGCCGGTGACTATCCAGGCGTACAGCGGCCAGGCGGCGGTGGAGGCGGCCGCGGCTCCCGCCAGCGCCAGTAGGCGCAGCCGCCCACCCCTGCTGACGTTCTCAAGGCCGCGGTGAGCACGCACCGTCTCCCACAGCCACCACAGCCCCAGGGCGGCCGTCAGGGGAACGCCGAGTGGACGGGCGAGGGCCCCCGCGACCACCGCCGGCACCGCCGTGAGGAACCGGCCTCGCTCCGCCAGCATGAGCGCCAGTCCCACCGCGAGTAGGCCGAGCGACTCGGCGTAAGGCAGTTGCAGTACCACCGCGCACGGCGAGCACCAGACCAGCGCTACCGCCCACAGGGACGCCCGCTCGCCCACACGGGGACCGAGCCAGCGGTCCAGGACCAGTGCGGCCAGTGCCGACGCCGCGAGCGCGATCACCGTTGCACGCGCGTAGAAGGACCAGCCCGTGGCCGTCAGTGCGGAGGCCGCCAGGGGCAGCAGCGGCATGAAGGCCCATGCGTTCTGCTGCACCGTCCCGTCGCTACTGGTGGGTAGCTGAGCCGGATAACCCTCCCGGGCGATGCGGTCATACCAGCCGGAGTCCCAGAATGAGGCCTGCTGCATCCACGACGGCGCCTCAGGCGCCCACACCGTGGCCCCCGTATCCTGGGCGCCCATGCGCAGCAGCAGCAGGGAAAGCGCAGTGGACGCGGCCCACACCGCCAGCACCGCGGCCCAGCGGGGCAGGGCGGCGAGGGCGGGTCGGCTCGCACCCGTGGGCGCCTGATCCGTCCGCCGGTGTGGACGTGGGGGTGGACAACCGTCATGCGGGCCGGAGGCGGTGACCGCGCCGGCGTCGGGTGCGGAGGAGTCGGACACGGCGCCAGCGTACGGGGCCGAGCCGGGACCGCCACTAGGGTGGAGCCGTGAGCACCCCCGTTCTTGCCGTTATCGGAGGCGGCCAACTGGCCCGCATGATGCAGGAGGAGGCTTCCGCGCTGGGTATTCATCTGCGCACCCTCGTCGAGTCCGCGGACGGCTCTGCTGCGCAGGTGACGGTCGATTCCCCGGTTGGCCGTGCCGACGACGCCGACGCCGTACGTGCCCTGGTCGCGGGCGCGGATGCACTCACCTTTGAGCACGAGCACCAGGATCCTGCGCTGCTGTCCCACCTGCAGGCGGAGGGGGTGGCGGTGCGGCCGGCGCCCGAGGCGCTGCTCCTGGCCCGCGACAAGCTCGCCATGCGTCGTGCCGTCGATGCTGCTGGGCTGCCGCAGCCGGCCTGGGCGGAAGTGGCCGGGACTACCGAGCAGATGCGGGAGCAGGTGGCTGACTTCGCTGCCGCGCACGGCTGGCCAGTAGTGCTGAAGACGCCCCGCGGCGGCTATGACGGGCACGGGGTGCTCATGGTGCGATCCGCGGTTGAGCTGGACCAGGGTGAGGCTGCGGCATGGCTGGAGTCCACTGCCGATGCTCGCGCCGGGCGGGCGGCGGCCGGTACTGGCGGTGGTGGCAGCCTGGGCGGAGGCGCCGTGACCAGCCTGCTGGTGGAGGAGGCGGTTCCCTTCACCCGTGAACTAGCGGTTCTGCTGGCACGACGTCCCTCCGGCCAGGTCGCCGTCTGGCCGGTGATCGAATCAGTGCAGTCCGGCGGCATCTGCGTCGAGACGGTGGCCCCGGCCCCCGGGCTGGAGCCCGCTGCCGTCGGGCAGGCGGAGCACATCGGCCGCACCATTGCCGAGCGTGCGGATGTCACCGGGGTGCTCGCCGTTGAGCTGTTCGCCGTCGAGGGCCCGCAGGGCACCCGCCTGTACGTAAACGAGCTGGCCATGCGCCCCCACAATTCCGGCCACTGGACCCAGGAGGGCGCGGTGACCAGCCAGTTCGCCCAGCACATGCGCGCCGTCCTCGACCTGCCGCTGGGAGCGACGACGCCGACGGCCCCCACCACCGTGATGGTCAACTTCCTGGGCGGGGAGCAGCAGATGCCCGCCGATGCCCTCGCCCGTGCTCTGGCACGCGAGCCCGAGGCCCACCTGCACCTTTACGGCAAGCAGTGGCGTCCCGGCCGCAAGCTCGGACACGTCAATATGACCACCACGGCCACGGGCGCTGCGGAAATCGCCGCCGTGCGCGAGCGGGCCCGCGCCGTCGTCGCGATCCTGCGCGGAGAGGCCTGAGCCGAATCCTTGGGGCGGTCACGGGGCACGTCATAGGCTTGGCGAGTCCGTCCCGCACCGCGCCGCGGCCGGCGTGGCGGACGGTGCAGCAAGCGGCGGATTCAATGTAGGAGCAGCCCCATGACCCAGCAGCAGGACCAGCAACCAGTCGTCGGCATCGTCATGGGGTCGGACTCCGACTGGCCCACCATGCGGGCGGCCGCCGAGGCCCTCGACGCGCTGGAAATCCCCTACGAGGCCGACGTCGTATCCGCCCACCGCATGCCGGACGAGATGCTCGCCTACGGGCGCGACGCCGCCGGGCGGGGCCTGCGGGTCATCATCGCCGGGGCTGGGGGCGCCGCCCACCTGCCCGGAATGCTCGCGGCCGTCACCGAGCTGCCCGTGATCGGCGTGCCGGTGCCGCTGAAGTACCTGGACGGTATGGACTCGCTGCTGTCGATCGTCCAGATGCCCGCCGGTGTACCGGTCGCCACGGTATCCATTGGCGGCGCTCGCAACGCGGGCCTGCTAGCCGCACGCATCCTGGGCGCGGGGGAGGGGGCGGAGGCTGCCCGCCTACGCGCCGCCATGCGCGCATTCCAGGCCGAGCTCGCCGATACTGCGCACGCCAAGGGAGCAGCTTTGCGCCGCGAGGTCGCTGGGCGGGACTGAGGCCCGCCACCGCCTGGCGTCAGCCCGCTGGGCCGACGCCCCACGGCCCGGCGAGTTGGACCTTGGGCATATACGGAGCGATGCCGCCACCGGTAGCATCGCCCCATGAGCATCCTCGTTGCGGGTGGTGCCGGATATATCGGTGCCCATGTTGTTCGTCTGCTGCAAGAGCGTGGAGATGAGGTCGTCGTCGTTGATGACCTGTCCTACGGAACCCCCGGGCGCGTAGGAGACGCCGAGCTGGTCGAGCTCGACGTCGCCGCCGGCAACGCCATCGAGGCCCTGGCGGACCTGATGGACCGTAAGGACGTCAAGGCGGTCATCCACTTCGCCGCCCGCAAGCAGGTGGGCGAGTCCGTTGCCCGACCCGCCTGGTACTACCAGCAGAATGTGGGTGGCCTGGCCAACATGCTGCTGGCCATGGAGCAGGCCCGCGTAGAGCGGATGATCTTCTCCTCCTCCGCAGCGGTGTACGGCATGCCGCCCGTGGAGGTTGTGCCCGAGGACATCGATTGCCGTCCCATCAACCCCTACGGGGAGACGAAGCTCATTGGCGAGTGGATGATGGCCGACTGCGAGCGCGCCTGGGGGCTGCGCTGGGCGGGACTGCGCTACTTCAACGTAGCCGGCGCGGGCTGGGACGACCTGGGTGACATGGCCACCCTCAACCTCATCCCCATGGTGCTCGATCGTCTGGCCCGTGGCGAGTCCCCGAAGATCTTCGGCACCGACTACCCCACTGCGGACGGCACTTGCATCCGCGACTACATCCACGTGCGCGACCTGGCCAGCGCCCACATCGCGGCGCTGGACCACCTGGCCGGCGATGAGGAGATGCGCGAGCACGTGTTCAACGTCGGCACGGGGCAGGGGTCCTCGGTGCGCGAGGTGGTCTCCAAGGTGATTGACGCGGTCGTTGCCGTCACCGGCCGTGAAGTGCGGCCGGAGGAGCTGGACCGCCGTGCCGGCGACCCGCCGCAGCTGATTGGCGACGCCTCGCGTATCCGCGAGGTACTCGGCTGGGAGGCCGAGCACGACCTGGACGACATCGTCGCATCGTCCTTCTCCGCTTGGCAGGCCGACCCGGACCGGCCTCACTTCGGCTGAACACCGCACCGGTCCCCGGTGCACGCGGGCACCGCCGACGGGTATCCCCGGCCACGGCGGTGCCCGCCGCTTGCCGGGCAGCGACGCGCTGTCCGGACGGCTCAGGGCTGGTCGAAGTCAGCGGCAGTCAGCGTGCCTGCGCGGAGCTTGGCGAAGAAGTCCGGGGCAGTGGTGTCCTGTAGCAGCACGGCCGCGCCGATGCCGCCGGGCTCGTAGTCCACGCTGGCGATGGGCGGCGCGCCAGTCAGGCCGGCGTTCGAGGCGGAGCGGAAGGCCAGCAGCATCTTGCCAAGATCGAGTACCGAGGTGTCCTCGTCAACCGTCAGCGCCTTGGTGCCCGCGTTTACGAGGGCGTCCTGCCGGGTGAAGCTCAGCAGTGTGGTGGGTGAGACAGCGCGGGAGACGACGGCGGAGATGACCGCCCGCTGCCGCAGGGCGCGTCCGATATCGCCGGCCGGATCGGATTTCCGCATGCGGGAGTAGGCGAGCGCCTTGGCGCCGTCGACGTCCTGGCACTCGCCCTGGGCGGTGTCCCACACGAGCCCGGAGTCCGCGTCATCGACGTCGTAGTCCAGGCAGACGTTGATGCCGCCTACGGCGTCCACCAGGGAGGACACTCCGCCCATGCCGACCTCAACGTAGTGGTCAACAGTCAGCCCAGTCAGCTGCTCAACCGTTGCGACCAGGAGGGTGGGGCCGCCGTAGGCGTAGGCGGCGTTGATCTTGTTGCCTCCGTAACCGGGTATCTCCACGTAGGTGTCGCGCGGCAGGGAGGTCAGGGAGCTCTGCCCGCCGGGGGCTCGGTGCAGCAGCATGATCGAGTCGGAGCGGGCGCCGTCGGTGTTGTCCACTACGGCGCCGTCGGCCCGCGAGTCCGAGCCGACGATCAGCCAGGTCTCCCCGGGTGTGGCCTGCACGCCGGACAGAGCCTGGACGCGTGAGAGCTTGGAATTGACGTCGTGTATGAGCCAGGCTGCGCGGGCCCCGACTAGCGCCAGCAGGATGACCAGCGTGATGGCCAGCCATCGCAGGGGTCGGTGCCGTTTGCGCGCGGGGGGCCGCGGCGGAGCCGGCTGGGTGTGCTGGTTCAGGGTCGATGAGGGGGCGTACCGGGATGAGCGCGCCGGGGCAAGAGCCGGGGAGACGTTACGGCTGCGCGCGGAGGGCGCGGTGCCGGCGGGCATGACCCTGGTGGACGCGCGGCCGTCTGCAGCCGCGGGGGCCGACCGCAGTGGCACAGCGGAGGATCCGGAGCGCGCCCGGCTCCTTACGGGGACCCGCTTGGGAGTACTCGGGTTTGCTCCGGGGCGGGCTGTGGCCCCGTCGGCGTGGTGGTGTCCGCGAGGAGGGGAGGCTGGGTCGGCTTGGCCCGATGAGTCGGCCTTCTGGGGGCGTGGGCGGCGCGGTGCCGCGCCACTGCGTACGCCACTGCCGTCACCTGCGCTGCCCGTGGAGCGCGTGCCGCTGGGGGAGCCGGGACCGGTACGCTCTGAGCGGCGCGCAGGGGTTCTCTCGGTGCCGGGGCGACGCCGAGACCCGTCGTCTCCGGGGCTGAATGCCGGGGGGAGGTCGTCGTCTGTGCTGCTCACTGCTGCTTGGACTCCTATTCCTGCGGCTCGGTCGGCACGTCGTCGGCGGGTGTCAGTGGGTGTTCAGTGGGTGTTCAGTGGCACTGCGCGGCGGGGTCCTGCGTGGTCGCGGTAGCGGTTGGGGTACGTGCCTGCGTCGGGGCTGAGGAGTGCTCCGGCGCGGCGTCGGGCTGTGCCGCGCCATCACCGTCAGCCTGCGCCTGCTCGGTCGAGTCCGACGACGGCGCAGCGGTGGCATCCTGGGCGGCTGCTTCGCGCAGGGCGTTCGTGACGGGGGTGTCGGCCTTGATCGCCTTCCAGACGTAGTCGGCCTCATCCGTGGGCAGCGCGCGGTTCAGATCCCAGGGCGCCTCCTCGTTGGGCATGGTGATGATGGTCACCTGATCCATCCCGACGTTGCTGATGGACATGGCCAATCCGGCCAGCGTGCTCAGGGAGCCGATCCCGGGTGAGGTGGTCAGCGAGCCCAGGGCGGCGCGGGCGAAGCTGTACAGGGCGTCGGCGTCGGTGAAGTAGTTCTTCGACTTCGCGGTCCGCAGCATCGCCGATACCAGGTTCTGCTGCCGGGGGATGCGCTGGCGGTCCGAGCCATCGCCCACGCCGTGGCGCACGCGCGCGTACTGCAGCGCGGTGGCGCCGTCGAGATGCTGGCAGCCGCTCTTCATGACCAGCCCGGTGAACTCGGTGTCATTGATGTCCTCATCCACGTAGAGGGTGACCCCGCCCAGCGCGTCCACGGTGGTGGTCAGGCCGTTGAAGTCCACAACGAGGTACTCATCGATGTAGAGCCCCGTGAGGTCCTCGACCGTGGCCACGGTGCAGGCCACGCCGGCGGCGACGGCGGCGTCATCCGCGCTGGCGCCGGCGCCATTGGCGAAGGCCGCGTTGAACGAGGTGTAGGTCATGGCCTCGGTGGTGTCGCCGTCGGCGGTTTTGCAGGCGGGGATGTCCACCAGCAGGTCACGCGGGATTGAGACGATTTCGATGCGGGAGCGGTCCGCCGGCAGGTGGAGGATCATGGTGGTGTCCGAGCGCGCCACCGCAACTTCCTCACTGCCCTCGGAGCCGTCCACGTTATTGGCGCCCGCGCGGGAGTCGGTTCCCAGGATGAGGATGTTGACCGACCGCCCCTCATAGCTGTCCACTACCTGGCGGGCGCGGTCCTTGCCCAGGAAGTCATCGATGCCGAGCTTGTTCACCTGGGACTGGAGGTCATACCAGGCCAGGCCGACCCCGGAGACGATGAACAGTATGACGGCGAATCCGGCCAGCAGGAACCTGTGCGCAGCGCTCCGGCTCATGTCCTTGGCTGAGTGCCGCGCGTTGGGTTTGGCTTTGGCGTGGGATGACACGGCCATGATCATAAAGAACCCGTCTGTGAGGAGCTGCGATTCTCCGTCCTTAGCAAGGAGGAATCCTAGGTGACTGTAATGGCTCCACCCTACGGTACGCCCCGCGGCCCAGGCATGCAGCCATGGGGCCCCGGCGCGTGTAGTCTCCCAAGCGTGACTGACGTAGCGTCCCAACCGTCCCGCGAGTCCGCCCAGGCGCCGCTGGGAACGGTACGCGTGGTCACGGTGGCCTACAACCCCGGCCCGGAGCTTGAACGCTTCCTCGAGTCCCTGCGTGCCGCCACCGCACGGGTCCCCGCCGTCGTGATCGCTGACAACGGTACCGAGCATGAGCGGGTGGAGAGCACCGCCGAGCGCTACGGGGCGCGTGTGGTCGGTGACGGCACTAACCGCGGCTACGGGGGCGGGGCGAACCTGGCCGCGCGCGACCTGACTGAGGACTGGATCGTTGTTGCCAACCCGGACATCGTCTGGCGTCCAGGAAGCCTGGACACGCTGATCGAGGCCGCGCGCGCCGAGCCCCGCGCCGGCTGCCTGGGGCCGCGGCTGCTCAACCCGGACGGCAGCATCTACCCGTCCGGGCGCGCTCTGCCGACGCTGGTAGGTGGCGCAGGACACGCCGTCCTCGGGAGGGTGTGGCCGGGCAATCCCTTCTCCGCCAGGTACCACGGCACGAATGAGGACGCCACCCACGCCGTGGGCTGGCTGTCCGGCGCCTGCGTGCTGCTGCCCGCCGCCGCCTGGAAGCGCCTGGGCGGCTTCAATGAGGACTACTTCATGTTCTTTGAGGATGTGGATCTGGGTGCGCGCGTGGGACGTGCCGGCTGGCTGAACCTGCAGGTGCCCGACGCCGTAGTCGTCCACGCCCAGGGCGCCAGCTGGAAGAGTCGGCCCGAGCGCATGATCCGCGCGCATCACGACTCCGCGCGCCGTTACGTGAACGCCAGCCACCCGGCCGCCTGGCAGGCGCCTGTGCGCTGGCTGGTGTCTGCAGGGTTGCGGGCCCGCGAGGAGATCGCGGTGCGCTCTGCCCGTCGCGACTGAGACTGCGCTCTTGTGATCCGGGCGTGGGGTCGGCACGCCCGGCATGTACGGCCCGAACCTGGCGCGGATGCTTGGTGTCGCCGAGATCGCGTTCGGGAAGGTGAGTTGCCGCCGACGCCTCGGTCCGGCTGACGTTCTTGAGACTCAGCGTCGGCGGCGGAGGAGGCCCGCGAGGCGGTTTCGGGCGTGGCCGCAGATGAACAGGCCATGGGCGGTGACGACGAAGGCGCCGCCTAGGCCCCTCAGGGCTGTGCGGAGACTGACTTGCCGCGGCAGCTCCCCGCTTACCGGGTCCGCTCTGTCACAATATGCACCACTTTCCAGGTAGTGGCCGTGTTCCGGAGCTAACAAACCGCATGGTTCCGCGGACGCGGTCGGCGGAAGCTGCGGCAGCAAGTTCCAAAGTGGTGCAATCCATGTCATCAGCGCGCACGCTGGCACGTACTGACCGCCGCAGAAGGCCGACATGTAGACCTCCGCACGGCGGCTGAGTTCACGCCGGGCCGCCGCAGCCCAAGCCTTGAGCGCAAAGAGCCGCTGTTTCGGCTCTTCCGGTGCGCGCGCCGAGGATGAGGTTGGAGTGGTGTCCGGGGTACGGCTGGCTGGCCCGCGCCCGGCTGGGAACGGCCGCGCCTACCCGGACTTCTCCAGAAGCGCGCGCAGATGGTCCAAGTAGGCAAACGCTGTGCTCGGGCCGACGGGTCCGGCCGTGTTGGCGGCGTGGACGAATCGTTGGAGTCGTTGAGGCCGTGCGGTTCCCGGACCGGGGCGCCGGACCGAGGTGGCAGCTGTCGAAGGCTCCGGCCAGTGAGTCCAGCGATTTTGCTACCGCATCGCAGGCACCGGGGGAGGTGTCCAATGCGCACCCAGGTCACAGCATGCGAGTACCACACCCCAGGCGCCGCGGGAAGGTGCACGCCGGAGCGA
>NZ_PIZD01000065.1:0-422 GCF_010365615.1 Actinomyces sp. 565 | reverse complement strand
CCCCTAGACCAGAAGAGCCCATTAACTCGCCCTTCCGGTTCGAGGCCCGGCGGCGTGCTGGCGGCCATGGCTTAGGGCTGCTGGTGGCGGTGGCCGAGGCGCAGGGGCGTTTACTACGCCGGTTCGGGCTTGGCAACGCCACTTGGGTGCTTGCTGAAGGGCTCGGAAGCCTTCAGCAAGCACCCAACGGGCGTAGTAGGCGCCGAAGTGGCGTTCCCAACGCCGTCTCCCTCGGCCCTGAGCTGGCCGGGTGCTCCCGGTGGTGGCCTGCCGGGTAATGGCCGGCGTACTCGGTCGGGCGTAGCGGGTCGTTTTGGGGCTGATGAGGACGTTTTCGGGCGTGCGAGGTCGTACTCGACTAACCCGCGCTGGCCGAATACGACCTCATTCGCCCCACACCCTCCACATCGTGGAGGGTTTCG
>NZ_PIZD01000064.1:0-8810 GCF_010365615.1 Actinomyces sp. 565 | reverse complement strand
GCCGCCGTCGGCGCGGGAGCCTGCCTGCCCGCCGTCGGCGCCGCCGCGGAGCCCGCGGGCTCCGCAGCCGCCGATCCCTGGCGGCCCCTGGCCCACTACACACCCGAGACCAACTGGATGAACGACCCCAACGGCCTGGTGTACGTGGACGGCGAGTACCACATGTTCTACCAGTACAACCCGGAGGGCTCCCAGTGGGGCAACATGTCCTGGGGACACGCGGTATCCACCGACCTGGTGCACTGGGAGGAGCTCGACGTGGCCATCCCCTACACCGAGGACTACGGGGTGTTCTCCGGCTCGGCCGTCTACGACGAGCACAACACCTCCGGCCTGGGCACCGCCGACAACCCGCCCCTGGTGGCGGTGTGGACGCGCGCCGACAACCACAACGGCAACCAGTCCCAGTCGCTGGCCTACTCCACCGACAAGGGCCGCACCTGGACCACCTACAACGGCGGCGACCCGGTGCTGGACATCGGCTCCACCGAGTTCCGCGACCCCAAGGTGTTCTGGGACGAGGGCGCCGGGCGGTGGACGATGGTGGTGGCCCTGTCCGCCGACCACCAGGTGGTCTTCTACTCCTCGGACAACCTGATCGACTGGACCCGGCAGTCCACCTTCGGTCCCATGGGTGACACGAGTGCCGTGTGGGAGTGCCCCGACCTGTTCCCCATGGCGCTGGACGGCGACCCGAACAACGTCAAGTGGGTGCTGTCGCTGAGCGTGGCCGGCATGGGCCGGTACTTCACCGGGGACTGGGACGGCACCACCTTCACCGCGGACGCGCTGCCCAGCTACACCGGCGAGGGAACCGTCCTGGAGGACTGGGAGTCGGGCACCTACGCCGGCTGGACCACCACCGGCACCGCCTTCGGCCAGGCCCCGGCATCCGGGGACGCCACCGGGCACGTCGGCTCCTACTACGCGGACTCCTGGGGCGCGGGGGATGCGGACACCGGTTCACTCACCTCGGCCCCCTTCACCATTGAACAGGACTACCTGAACCTGCTCATCGGCGGCGGCAACCACCCCTATGACGCCACCGCCACCGCGGACGACGGCGGCGGGAGACTGCTGACCGGCTTCGACGCCGGCGACTGGGAGGGGTGGACCGTCACCGGCAACGCCTTCGGTGACGCCCCGCTGGCCGGCACCGCGCCCGGGCAGCAGGAGCTGATCAACATGCGGGGCACGGGCGTGCTCAACTCCTTCTACGACGTCGGCACCGGCCAGGGCACCGATGCGTCCACCGGCACGGCCACGTCCCCGGAGTTCACCATTGACGCCGACTACGTGAACCTGCTCATCGGCGGCGGCAACCACCCGGAGGCGGATGGCGGCGGCGCCACCGTGGTGCAGCTGCTGGTGGACGGCCAGGTGGTGCGCACAGCCACCGGCCGCAACCTGGAGGAGCTCAACTGGCAGAGCTGGGACGTGAGCGAGCTGCGCGGCACCACCGCCACGCTGCGCGTCGTCGACGAGAACACTTCCGGATGGGGACACATCCTGCTCGACGAGGTGCGGTTGTCGGACCGCGCCGCCACCACTATCCCCAACAACACCTCCGTCAATGTGGTGGTGGACGGCGAGGTGGTGGCCTCGGCCACCGGCCCGCAGTCCGGCACCCTGGACTGGACCAGCCTGGACCTGCGTCAGTGGCGGGGCCGGGAGGCCACCCTGGTGATTGAGGACAACAACCAGACCTCGGAGTGGGGCCACCTGCTGGTGGACACGATCGTCCAGTCGGATACGGCCGGCTTCAGCCAGACGCAGGCCATGCCGTACCTCGATTACGGGCGCGACTACTACGCGGCCGTCACCTGGAACGGTGCGCCGGATGGCGAGCGGTACACGGTCGCCTGGATGTCCAACTGGGACTATGTGAACGCGATCCCCACAACCTCGTGGCGCACGGCGATGACCATGCCGCGGCGGCTTGAACTGCGCACGCTGGACGGCGCCGCCCGGCTGACTGCCGCGCCCGTGCCCGGTATCGAGTCCCTGTACACCGGTGACGCGGTGGTGCTGGACGGCACCGCGATCCCGGAGGGCGCCACCGCCCTTGACGAGGCCGCACAGGGCACCGCCCTGGACATCTCCCTCACCCTGGACCCGGGTGCTGCCGCCACCAGCGGCATCGTCGTGCACGCGGCCGACGGGCAGGGCACCGTCATCGGCTATGACGCCGAGGCCGGCGAGGTCTACCTGGACCGCACCGCCTCCGGCGCCACCGACTTCTCGGCGGCCTTCCCGAGCGTTGAGCGCGTGGGCGTCTCGCCCGACGCGGACGGCCTGGTGCCGCTGCGGGTACTGGTGGACGCCTCCTCGGTTGAGGTATTCGCCGCCGATGGCGCGGTCACCATTACCGATGCCGTCTACCCGCAGGCCGAGGCGGTCGGGGTGTCCCTGTTCGCGGACGGAGGTGCGGCCACGGCGGTGCAGCTGCGCATCAACCAGCTGTCGGACTACCGCGACGCCGCCCCGACACCCGCGCCGACGGCTACGGCGACGGCCGCCCCGACGGATACGGCGACGGCCGCCCCGACGGATACGGCTACAGCGGCGCCCGCCCCGACGGCGCCACCGACACCCGCGCCGACGGCAGGAGCCGCTCTCCCGTCCGCAGCCTCCCCCACCACGGGCGGCGCAGGTGCCGCTAAGCCGACGGCGTCGCCGTCGGCTCCGACTGCGGGCCAGGGCGCCCCGGGCTCGCTGGCGCGCACGGGTGCGTCCGCGCCGCTTGTCCTGGTCATGGCGCTGACCGCTGTGGTTGCGGGAGCAGGCCTACGCGGCTTGCGGTACCGCAACTGACTTGCGGATTCGGGGGTATCCCGCATAAACGCAACCCATCCGTAACAGGACTCCCGCGGAATTCCGGGATTCTTGGGATGGATTAACCTGACGGGACGTCCTATGATTGGACGCGTCGGAACGCTCGCGGCATCGAGGAGGTTCAGGGACTCTGACGACGTGCCGGTGCGTTTGGGGTTGACGCGTTTCAGGGACCGCGCCCCCAAATCCGACCGAGGCCCCGCGCCGATGGCGCGGGGCCTCCTTTATTCTCCGAGCTCCTGCGAACACGAGTTATCGGGTATCGAGGGTTATCAACACGCCGATGAAGCAGGCGCTATCGGGGCCGCGGACACAATCAGGGTCGGTTATAAACAACAGGGCGCCCCGCGCAGCGAACGCCGCTCCGGATACGGCCGTGGCTCCGCATTGCGGGGTTGCCGGCACTAATGCGTGCGCGGTTCGGGCGTGTCGTGGGGGACGCGTCGCCGACCTCGTCGGCTTGGACCGTGTTCCGGCACTTGGATCGCCCCCGACGCGCTCCCGACCGCAGGAACGCGGTCCAACTGGAGGGACGCGGGCCGAGTGGGCCAAGTAGGGGCCCGGGAGGGTGCGGGCGCCGGTCCCGGCCGGCCTCACCGCCGTCGGCCGGCGCACCGGGCGCCGAGTCCCGCGCGCGGCGGACCGAAGTGTCCAGAATCGGCATAAACGACTCCGACGTCACCGACGACCACGGACAGAACGTTGAAATCATGCGGTTGTCAGACACGGCCCCAGCGGTCGCCAACGGCCTTTGTGCCGAATCCGGACACTCCACCCCCACGACGGGGACGCCCGAGGAGCACACCACCCACCAGCACCCACAAATCGGAAGAGCCCCATAACCGGGAGGCGAGAAGCTCGTTGAACTCCAGCCGAGCAGCTAAACCGGCGCGGCCTTGTCCGCCGATCCCAGGTCAAGCAGTGCCGCCGACGTCGCAGACATCCCACAACCAGTTTCGTAGAACGAGGCCAGTGGCGGGTCGTAGTCCACGTGCAGCCATCGGCATCCCCGGCGGCGCGCCTCCTGAGCGGCGACTTCCACCATCCGAGTACCGATTCCAAGCCCCTGGTGTCTCGGACTGACGCAGGTGTCCATCAAGATCGCATGGAGCCCGCCGTCGCCGAGTACATTGACGAAGCCGACGAGCGTGGTCTCCACACGGGTGGTGACCCAGAAGAGGCTGTGTTCTCGAAGCCGTGCCGCCCACGGGGGTGGTGGGACTTCGGCCTCCAACCCGAAGGCCTCGGCGTGCAGACGCTCCAATTCAGCATCGTCAACCGAACCGTTCACATGCGGGGTCGGCGAAGACGGCTGGTCTGGCTGGCGCGCGGTCACACACGAACGATACGTCCCGACCCGGGATTGCCGACCATCGTAGCGAAGTAGGGTCGAGACATGACGACACCACTTGAGCGGATCACCGCCCGCATCGCCCCCTTCTGGGACGCGGACGCCGGCGTGTACCGTCCCACGCCGCTGCTGACGTTGGAGGAGTTCTTCGAAGGCAACCACGTCACCGGCAGCATCATGGCCAATGTGGTGCTCGACGGCGAGCCGCAGGACATGCCCGACCCCCAGCAGGTATGCGCCGTCCTTGAGAAGCTTCTCTCCCGGGACGACGTTGACGACGTGCGGGTGGCGATCTCCATGTTTGACGACCCGGACTGGCCGTTCGCCGAGGAGGTCATGGTCGTCACCGATGTCCGGCCCGAGCAGGTCCGCAGCTGGTTTCCCGAGGCAATGGCCCCCGACCAAGTGCTGCCACTTCCCGACCGTGAACTCGAGGACATCGGCTGGCCCACCGAGCGGATTCGCGTGTGTTGGTGGGACTGATCATGCCGGAAGCGCTGGTCATATCAACCGATCCCGGCGGGGTGCCGCGGTGCCGGTGGGGAGGGTTCCATCGTGGCGGTGGGGAGGGGGAATCAGTCGATGCGCCAGCGCTGCTTGAGGTCGGCAACATACAGGCGCATTTCATCCACCATCCCGGTGCCGACGTTCGTCGCCGCGGCCGTGTCAGGCGTGGTGGCGCACAGCCACTGGATCTGCAGCCCGTCACTGAGCGCCACAACCGAACGCGCAATCAGCCGCGACGGCGCCTCGGGGCGCACCACCCCAGAGGCCTTGCCCCGCTCCAGGCTCTCCTCGATCTGGGCAATGGATTCCGCCAAGTGGTGAGCCAGCCAGGTGTGTGCGGGGTGCGCGGTGGCCAGCACCGCGGGCGTCGTCGCGGTGTATATCGCCACCAGGTCGCGGTGCTGGGTGTTGTGCTCAACCAGGGCGGCAAACGCGTCCAGCAGCGCCCACGGATCGTCCTTGAACCGGTCATCACCCAGCAGGCTCGCGCGGTCCTCCCGATCACGCCGCTCCAGCACCTGGGCGAACAACGCCTCCTTGGAGGAGAAGTGGTGCAGCAGCCCGGCCTTGGAGATCTCAGCGGCCGCGGCAATGTCCGCGAGGGAGGTACCCGCGTATCCGTGAGCGCCGAACAGGGCCACGGCCTCGTTGAGGATCCGTTCACGCTTGTCCTCGCTTCCGGCCGGCGGGCGGCCGGGGCCGCGCCAGCGCCCACCGGTGGAGGCGCCTGCGCCGGGAGCAGCAGGATCATGGGCCGAGATACCAGACATGCCCCTATTCTGGCACCGATGCCCGGCGGGCCCGGGCGGCGCGTCCCTGCGCGGGCAGCCCCGCCCGGGCGCCCGCTCAGCCCATCGGCGTGGCGGCCGACGGCGCCCAGGCCTCCCCGCGGGCGGTCAGCGCCAGGCCTGCGAGCACGCCCTCGGGACTGACATCGACGACTACCTCCTGGCCATCGAGCACCTCGCCGGCCAGCAGCATCTTGGCCAGTCGGTCGCCGATCTCCCGCTGCACCAGGCGGCGCAGCGGCCGGGCACCGAAGGAGGGGTCGTAGCCCTCGTCGGCCAGCCACTCCCGGGCGGCGTCGGTAACCGTAAGCGTGAGGCGGCGCCCCTGCAGCCGCTCGGACATGCGGGCCAGCTGGATGTCGACGATCTTGCCGAGCTCCTCCTTGGTGAGCGCGTCGAAGATCAGGGTGTCGTCAAGCCGGTTGAGGAACTCCGGCTTGAAGGCGCTGCGCACCGCGGTCATCACCGATTCACGCTTCTCATCCGGGGACAGCAGCGGGTCGATGAGGAACTGGCTGCCCAGGTTCGAGGTGAGCACGAGGATGGTGTTGCGGAAGTCGACGGTGCGGCCCTGGCCGTCGGTCAGGCGGCCGTCGTCGAGCACCTGCAGCAGGATGTCGAAGACCTCGGGGTGGGCCTTCTCCACCTCGTCCAGCAGCACCACCGAGTAGGGGCGGCGCCGCACGGCCTCGGTGAGCTGGCCGCCCTCCTCGTAGCCGACGTACCCCGGAGGCGCCCCGACCAGCCGGGCCACCGCGTGCTTCTCGGAGTACTCGGACATGTCGATGCGCACAATGGCGCGCTCGTCGTCGAACAGGAAGTCAGCCAGGGCCTTGGCCAGCTCGGTCTTGCCCACGCCCGTGGGTCCGAGGAACAGGAAGGAGCCGGTGGGCCGGTCGGGGTCGGACACGCCCGCGCGGGAGCGGCGCACGGCGTCGGCGACTGCGGTGACGGCCGCCTTCTGGCCGATCAGCCGTTCCCCGATGACCTCCTCCATGCGCAGCAGCTTGGCCTGCTCGCCCTGCATCAGCTTGCCGACGGGAATCCCGGTCCAGGCGGAGATGACCTCGGCGATCTCGGTGGGGCCGACCTTCTCCGCGATCATCGGCTCCGGGCCGACGCCCTCGCGCTCGACGCCGTCAGGGCCGACCACGGTGGTGTCGGCCGCCTCGGCGTCGCGGATCTGCTTCTCCAGGGCGGGCATCTCGCCGTAGCGCAGGCGCCCGGCCTCCTCGAAGCGGCCCTCGCGCTCGGCCAGGTCCGCCTTGGTGCGCAGTTCGTCCAACTGTGCGCGCAGTTCACCGACCTTGTTGTGGCCGGCCTTCTCCGCCTCCCAGCGGGCATTGAGCGCGGTCAGCTGCTCGGAGGCGTCAGCCAGCTCGGCGCGCAGCCGCTCCAGCCGGTCGACGGCGGCGGGGTCGGCACGGTCGCCCCCCTCCTCCAAGGAGTCGGCCAGGTAGGACTCCTCCATGCGCATGCGGTCCACGCGGCGACGCAGCTCGTCGATCTCCACCGGCGAGGAGTCCAGCTCCATGCGCAGCCGAGAGGCGGCCTCATCGATCAGGTCGATGGCCTTGTCGGGCAGCTGCCGGCCGGAGATGTAGCGGTCGGAGAGGGTGGCGGCGGCTACGAGCGCGCCGTCGGAAATGGTGACCTGGTGGTGGGCCTCGTACTTGGGGGCGATGCCACGCAGGATCGCGACCGTGTCATCCACGGAGGGCTCACCCACGTACACCTGCTGGAAGCGGCGCTCCAGGGCGGGGTCCTTCTCCACGTGCTCGCGGTACTCGTCCAGCGTGGTGGCGCCGACCAGGCGCAGCTCACCGCGGGCCAGCATGGGCTTGAGCATGTTGCCGGCATCCATGGCGCCCTCCGAGCCGGCACCCGCGCCGACGACGGTGTGCAGCTCGTCGATGAAGGTGATGACCTCGCCGTCGGAGTCCTTGATCTCCTTCAGTACGGCCTTGAGGCGTTCCTCGAACTCGCCGCGGTACTTGGCGCCCGCGACCATGCCGGACAGGTCCAGGGCCACAAGGCGCTTGCCGCGCAGGGAGTCGGGGACGTCGCCGGCGACGATGCGCTGGGCCAGACCCTCGACCACGGCGGTCTTGCCAACGCCGGGCTCGCCGATCAGCACGGGGTTGTTCTTGGTGCGGCGGGACAGTACTTGCACCACCCTGCGGATCTCGGCGTCGCGGCCGATCACCGGGTCGAGCTTGCCCTCGCGGGCCGCCTCGGTCAGGTCGGTGCCGTACTTCTCCAGGGACTTGTAGGTGCCCTCGGGGTTCGGGGAGGTGACGCGGGCGGAGCCACGCACCTGCGGCAGGGCCTCGCGCAGCTTCGGGGCGGTGGCGCCGGCGTCGGCTAGAAGCTTGGCGACGGGGTCGGCCGCGGGGCTGCCGGCCGCCAGGCCGATGAGCAGGTGCTCGGTGGAGACGTACTCGTCTCCCAGCTGCTTGGCCTCATTGCCGGCGGCCTCCAGAGCGGCGAGGAAGGCGCGCGAGGGCTGCGGCTGGGCGACGGAGGAGCCGGAGCTGGCCGGCAGCGACGTCAGTACGCGTCGGGTGGCCGCACCGATGGCCTGGCGGGCCGCGGCGTCGGGGACGACGGCGGCGAGCAGTCCGGCGGCAACGCCGTCGGTCTGGGTCAGCAGCTCGGAGAGCAGGTGCGCGGAGTCGACCTGCGGGTTGCCCGCGGCGGCGGCCGCCTGCATGGCTCCGGAAATCGCCTCCTGCGAGCGGGTGGTGAAGTTAGTGTCCATATGGACCTCCTTGACGTGGATGCCCGGACACAGGCGGTCCGGAGTTTCTGCACGCCTCAACCGACGCAGCCTTGAGTCTATTCCACTCAACTTTGTGTGACGGCGGATCCGAGTCGGAGCGCCGGTCACGACTTGCCATACGCCAGGTGCCACCGGGCGGCCCACCCGCCGCGCCCCGCGCGAGGGGTCGCAGCCGCTGGCCGTAACCGCAAAACTCCGCGCCATCCGGCCGCGCCCGCGCGCGAGGGGTCGCAGCCTGACCGCCGCGTCGCCGATCTGCGCCCGACCGAGCCGCGCCCGCGCGCGAGAGGTCGCAGCCAGTAGGCGCTGATCCGCCGAATACGACCTCATCGGCCCCGATACGACCCCCTGCGCCCGACCGAGTACGACCTCGCCAACCCGAGAACGACCTCCACGCGGCGAGTACGACCTCGCCAGCCCGAGAACGACCTCCGCGCGGCGAAAACGTCCTCGTGGGCCCGAAACCCTCCACGATGTGGAGGGTGTGGGGCGAATGAGGTCGTATTCGGTCGGCGGCGGGTGGTCGACTACGACCTCACACGCCCGA